>CADBRW010000146.1 GCA_902797155.1 uncultured Lachnospiraceae bacterium | reverse complement strand
TCCGTATAACCGTCACGGATGTTGCGGAAAGCCTCGCCCACTGCGTTGTTTCCACTGGCACAGGCAGTTACCACACAGGTACAGATACCTTTAAATCCGGTCTCGATGGCGATCTGGCCTGCCGCCATATTTGCAATGGTCATGGGGATGTAGAAGGGAGAGATCTTCTCGTATCCACGCTCCAGACCACGGGAATGTTCGCTTGTATTGGTGATCAGTCCGCCGATGCCACTGGAAATGATGGTGCCGCAGCGATAGGGATCCTCCTCCTCGATCTTAAGCCCGCTGTCCTTCATGGCCTCTCTTGCCGCGATGGTTGCGAACTGTGTGTAACGGTCCATCTTCTTGGCTTCCTTCTTCTCCAGGAAGTTCTCCGGCACATAGTCCTTTACTTCGGCTGCCAGCTTCAGCTTGAAATTGGTCGTATCCATGCTCTTTATCTCATCGATCCCGCAGACCCCTGCCTTTACATTTGCCCAGGTCTCCTCAAGATTATGTCCGATGGGGTTGATCGTTCCCATTCCGGTGATCACTACTCTTCTCTTCATCATTGGTTCCTTTCTGATGCTAAAAAACATTTTTTCATTTATCCCGACGTTTTCCCGATGGACTTACATCAGCCCGCCGGCCACCTCCAGCACCTGCCCTGTAACGTAGGAGGCTGCATCCGACGCCAGGTAGGCTACCGCCTCGGCCACATCCTCCACCTGTCCCAGGCGTCCCAGAGTGATCTGGGCCTTCAGCTTCTCCTTCACATCCTCCGGAAGAGATGCCGTCATATCCGTCTCGATAAATCCGGGAGCCACTGCATTGCAGGTGATACCTCTGCTTCCCAGCTCCTTCGCAACGGATTTGGTCATACCGATAACTCCTGCCTTGGCTGCCGCATAGTTCACCTGACCCGCATTTCCGTATACACCTACGATACTGCTGATATTCACGATCCGTCCGTAACGGGCCTTCATCATAGGCTTTGCCACTGCCTTCATCATGGCATATACCCCTCGGAGGTTGGTGTCGATCACGGCATCAAACTCCTCATCCTTCATCCGCATCAGCAAATTGTCACGGGTGATCCCCGCATTATTCACCAGGATATCCACCTTACCGCCAAGCTCCGTAGCTGCAGCCACGACTGCTGCCGCAGAGTTCACATCTGCCGCATCCGCCTGCACTGCCTTTGCCTGAACCCCCAGAGCGGTCATTTCCGCAACCGCTTCCTCGGCTGCTGCCGCATTTCCGGCGTAGGTGATCACTACGTTCGCTCCGCCCTTTGCCAGACGCAGCGCGATCCCGCGGCCGATGCCACGGCTTCCGCCGGTAACGATGGCCGTCTTTCCCTCAAATTCCTTCATGTTATGATTCTCCTTGTAAACTCGCTTACTCTCCTGCCAGAACCGTTTTCAGTGCTTCGATGTCTTCCGCCTTCTCTACGTTGTAACAGGGAAGCTCCACTGTCTTCTGTACGAATTTGGAAAGCGTTTTTCCGGGGCCGATCTCCACAAATGCGTCGATGCCCTGCTCTGCCATATACCGAATGGTATCCTCAAAGAACACCGAAGTCTGTACCTGCTGTTCAAGAAGGGACGGAATACTCTCATCCTCCGTCTTCGGACGGCCCACAGCATTGAATACCACCGGAAGCTTCATCTCTCCGAAGCTCTCACTCTGAAAGCGCTCAGCCAGCGCATCGCCTGCAGGCTTCATCAGGGACGTATGGAAGGGGCCGCTTACCTTCACCGGAAGCACTCGCTTCGCGCCCAGCTCCTTCATCACCTCGGCCGCTGCATCCACAGCCTCCGCATCCCCGGATACCGTGATCTGTCCAGGGCAGTTAAAATTAGCCGGCTCACAGCAGAGCTCGGGGAACTGCTCCTGTACCTTCCTGCAGCCTTCATAGACCTTCTCACGCTCCAGGCCCAGAACTGCGATCATCTTGCAGGCTCTGCCCTGAACTGCGGACTGCATGGCATTTCCGCGGAATGCCACCAGATCGATCACCTGCTGCTCAGTGAATACCCCGGCAGCATACAGTGCACTGTATTCACCAAGGGACAGACCCGCTGCGATCTCGGGAACGATCCCCGCCTCAGCCAGCACCTTCGTCATGCCCACTGCAAAAGCAACCATACAGGGCTGGGTATACTTTGTCTCATTCAGGACCTCTGCCGGTCCCTCGAAGGATACCTCCTTCACATCAAATCCCGGTGTAGCACTGTCCAGTACCTCACGGAATGAGGGATATGCCTCATAGAGGTCCCTGCCCATTCCCACGGCCTGGCTGCCCTGACCGGCATATAAAAATCCAAGTTTCATGCTCTGTCTCCTTTATCAGGATCCTTTGCTCCCGCAAAACGGATCCGTATCGATCTACAGCTCAATGGCTCTCGTTTCTTCCAGCACTTTCTTTGCGCCCTGGTACATATCCTCCAGGATATCCGCCAGGGGACGTACCTCCTTCAGCTGTCCACAGACCTGGCCGGCCATAACGGAGCCGTTCTTCATATCACCGTCGAAGACCGCCTTACGAAGGCCTCCCAGAGTGATCTGCTCCAGCTCGTCACGGGATGCAGCCTCAGCCTCCAGCTTCAGATACTCACGTGCCATGGGGTTCTTGATGATCCGCACCGGCGCCCCCAGACTGCGTCCGGTCACGGTGGTGCTGTTATCTCTGGACTTGATCAGCTCTGCCTTGTAGTTCTCATGGATCGGGCACTCCTCGGATACCAGAAGACTGGTACCGATCTGGATTCCCGCCGCACCCAGACAGAGGGCTGCGGCAAACTGTCTTCCGTCTGCGATACCTCCGGCCGCAATAACCGGGATCTGTACACTGTCGATGACCTGCGGAACCAGAGCCATGGTGGTCATGTCGCCCACATGTCCTCCGCTCTCACCGCCCTCGGCGATAACGGCATCCACGCCCTGCTTCTCCACCTTTTTGGCGAGAGCACAGCTGGCAACCACCGGAATCACAACAGCTCCCGTTTCCTTCCACTTTTCGATATACTTTCCGGGAGTTCCCGCGCCCGTGGTGATGATCTGAATCTTCTCACGTGCAAGGAGATCTGCGATATTGTCCGCATCCGGATTCATCAGCATCAGATTTACGCCGAAGGGCTTATCCGTCGCCTGTCTTGCATCATGGATCTCCTTCTCAAGTGCCTCTGCCGGCATTCCGCCGGAAGCGATGAGTCCCAGCGCACCTGCGTTGGAAACTGCCGCAGCAAACTTTCCGGTTGCAATATTTGCCATACCACCCTGGATGATGGGATACTTCACACCCAGTAATTCATTTATGAGTTTCATCTTTCTGCTCCTATTCTATAATACCGGATTCATCAAAGACCGATCGGCGGCTTATTTCCGCACAGCCCTGTCGATATTCCGGAACTTCTCATACCTTGATCTTGCGATCTCGTTCGGCGACATCTTCTTCATGGCATTGAACTCGCGGACGATCACCCGCTCGATGGACTTGAAGACCGCCTGGGGATTGTGGTGCGCCCCTCCGATGGGCTCGGGAATGATCCCGTCGATCACACCGAAGCTGTAGAGATCCTGTGCCGTAAGCTTCATCAGGTCGCAGGCCTCAGCCGCGCGATTGGAATCCTTCCACAAAATGGAGGCAAAGCCTTCCGGAGAAAGCACGGAATACACCGCATGCTCCAGCATATACACTTTGTTTGCCACGCCGATGGCAAGCGCGCCTCCGGAGCTGCCTTCTCCCGTAACGATGGAAATGATGGGCGTCCTGATGGCGCTCATCTCCGCCAGGTTCTTTGCGATGGCATTACTCTGTCCGTGCTGCTCGGCTTCCAGTCCCGGATATGCACCCGGAGTATCGATAAATGTGATGATGGGCCGGCCGAACTTCTCTGCCTGTTTCATCATCCGCAGAGCCTTGCGGTAGCCCTCCGGCTCCGGCATACCGAAATTGTACTTCAGATTCTCATCGATGTTACGGCCCTTGCGATGTCCCAGGACCGTAACGGGAATCCCGTGAAATGTAGCGATCCCGCCGAAGATGCTCTGATCCTCCTTCGAAAGGAAGTCCCCTCTCTGAATGAAGAGATCCTTGAACAGGGCATTGATATAGTCATCCACCTTCGGACGGTACTTATGCCGTGCCAGATAGACATTGTCATGTGCCGAGAGATGATCACATTCCCTGCATACCTCGGCATATTCCTTCTCAAGCTCCCTGATCCGCTGCTCGGACACTTCACTCTGCCAGCGCTCGGTCTCTATGGCCGTCATACGTTCATCTATCTCTCTGATCGTCATAATGTCGGCCTCCTTTTCCTCTGATGCAGGCGCAGGATCTGAGCCAGCTTGCTCCGCATCTCACTTCTCTTTACGATCTCGTCCACGAAGCCATGCTCCTCCAGATACTCCGCTCTCTGGAATCCCTCGGGAAGCTTCTGGCCTATGGTCTGCTCGATGACCCGGGGACCGGCAAAGCCGATCAGTGCGCCGGGTTCTGCCAGGGTAATATCCGCAAGTGTCGCAAAGCTGGCGCTGACGCCGCCCGTGGTGGGATGTGTCTGTACTGCGATATACAACCCTCCGTTTTCACTGAAACGCTTGGCAGCTGCAGAGGTCTTGGCCATCTGCATCAGTGACAGGATGCCCTCCTGCATACGCGCGCCGCCGCTGGCTGTGAAAATGATGATCGGAAGCTTCAGCTTCTCAGCCACCTCAAAGGCATTTGTGATCTTCTCACCTACGGCGATACCCATGCTTCCCATCAGGAACTCGGATCCCATAACCGCGATGACTGCCTTCTCGCCCTCGATCTCACCGATGCCGGCCAGAACGCCTTCATCCATACCCGTCTTCTCACGGAGTGCGGCGATCTTCTCATTGTAGTCCGGATAATCCAGAGGATTGATATCTCCCACATTGCACTTCAGCTTTCGGAAGGTTCCGGGATCCACCAGGTTCCGCACCCTTCTCCGGGCGGATATCTTATGATGCTTCCCGCACTTCGGGCATACATAAAGGACCTTCCGCATCTCCCTGATCAGCATCTGCTGGCCGCATTCTGTACAGGTAAACATCTCGGATGCCTGCGGATCCGGTCCCTTCTTTGCAGCAACCTCCGGTTCCTCTGTTGCTTCCTTCAGGAAGGAAGCGAGATCCTCCAGAGCTTCCGACGGTCTTGCCGTCTCAACTTTTATCTGATTGGACTCCGAAGTATCGGGAATCCCCTGTTCTCTTCTATGTTGAATTCGTATCTTATGTTTTTTTAGAATGTTCATACCTGTTCCCCTCTCAAACAATCCCATTTACACAGTTCGACGCGAGTAGACCCGACATCCCGCCGATCACCCGCGTCGAAACTGTATAATGAATTACTTGTGAGACTCTACGTAGTCTACCAGATCCTGAACTGTCTTGATCTTCGGAAGATCCTCGTCCTCGATGGTGACACCGATTGCTTCCTCAATGGCCATACCGAGCTCTACGGCATCCAGAGAATCAGCTCCCAGATCATCTGTCAGAGATGCGTCAAGTGTTACCTTGTCCTCATCACAGCTCAGAGTGTCAACGATTACGCTTTTGATTTCCTCAAACATCTTTGTTCTCCTTTGTTAAGAAAATTGTTAAAACTTTTTAGTTAAAATTTTTTAACTAAACTCATTATAGCCATAGTTTCGTCATTGTCAATAAGTTTTTTTGTACAATTTTCACGATAAATCCGAAATTTCGTTTTCATCTAGACATTCCCATTTTCTCTTGACATTCTCCGTACGATGTATATAGTAGTAGATGAAGATGTCATATGGTTTTGAAAACTACATGATGGTATTTTTCATACTACAACAAGGAGCGCCGAATGGAGAAGTTCTTTATGCCGGAACCCGGTATTGCCGGGCGGTATATCTATACATGCAAGGATGCGGAGGGGAAGCTTTCCGACATCCTTTTTCGTGATACGGAGCATTTTAATTTTGCCTATGACGTCGTAGATGAATTAGGAAAGAAATGTCCCACCAAAACTGCCATGCTTCACATATCGAAAAACGGCAGGGAACGACACATTACTTTTCAGGACATGGTAAAGTATTCCAACATGACCGCAAACTATCTCTCCTATCTGGGGATCAAACGCGGCGACCGTGTTCTCCTGGTTCTGAAGCGTCATTATCAGTTCTGGTTCATCATCCTGGCTTTGCATAAGATCGGCGCCGTCGCGGTTCCCGCTTCCTACCTTCTTACAAAAAAGGATTTCGAGTATCGCTTCAAAGCCGCCCGAATCCGCGCGGTCATAGCCTCCGGTGAAGGTGAGCTTACAGACGAGATCGACAAGGCTGCCAAAAGCTATGATTATCTTAAGACGAAGATCATCGTAAACGGAACAAAACAGGGATGGGATTCCTACAACCGTTCGGCAAAGTTTTTCTCTACCGAATTCCAGCGTCCCGAGGATGCTCCCGGCGGTGACGACCCCATGCTGATGTTCTTCACATCCGGCACCACGTCCTACCCGAAGATGGCCAGCCACAGCTTCAAATACCCGCTGGGTCATTACGTAACCGCCCGCTACTGGCACGGGATCGGGGAAAACGGGCTGCATTTCACCATCAGCGATACAGGTTGGGGAAAGGCTCTGTGGGGAAAGCTTTACGGACAATGGCTCTGCGAAGCAACCGTCTTTACCTATGATTATTCCGATTTCTATGCGAAGGAGATCCTGAGCATGATCGAGAAGTACAGGATCAAGACCTTCTGTGCTCCTCCCACCGTATATCGTTTTTTGGTTCATGTGGACCTCTCCCACTACGATCTGTCTTCCCTGACAAATGTAACCACTGCGGGAGAAGCGCTGAACCCGGAGATCTTCCGTCGTTTCCAAAAGGCAACCGGACTTCCCATCATGGAGGGCTTTGGCCAGACGGAGACCACACTGCTCATCGGCACACTGCAGGGTATGACTCCCAGGCCGGGATCCATGGGTAAGCCCAGTCCGCAATACGATGTGCACATCCTGAAGCCTGACGGAAACGAATGCAGCATCGGTGAAGTCGGAGAGATCTGTGTAAAGACCTCCGAGTCCATTCCGACCGGTCTTTTCCTCGGTTATTTCATGGAACCGGAGAAGACACAGGCTGTATGGCATGACGGTTTTTATCACACCGGCGATACGGCATATATGGACAAAGACGGATATTTATGGTATGTTGGTCGGGTTGACGACATCATAAAGTCCGCAGGATATCGTGTGGGGCCCTTCGAGATCGAGAATGAGATCATGCGTCTTCCCTACGTTCTGGAGTGTGCCGCAACCAGCATCCCCGATGCAGTCCGCGGCCAGGCCATCAAGGCCTCCATCGTACTTGCGGAAGGTGCCGAAGCAACCGACGCACTGAAGAAAGAAATCATGAAATACCTTCGAAACACGCTGGCTTCCTACAAGCGTCCGAAGATCATCGAATTCGTCACCGACCTCCCCAAGACCTCAAGCGGAAAGGTCCGTCGTGCGGAAATCAAAGAAAAAGACTGGGAAAAGGATAAGAAGAAATGAAAAACAAGATCGTAGTCACCGGAATCGGCGCAGTAACCCCCCTGGGTGTAGGCGTGAACAGCTATTGGAACAATCTTCTCAGCGGAAAATCCGGCATCGCACCCATTTCACGCTTTGATGCCACCGGGCTGCCGGTTACCTTTGCCGGAGAAGTACCGGATTTCAATCCGGAAGACTTCATGGTAAAGAAGCAGGTAAAGGAAATGGAACTGTTCATGCAGTTCGGCTATGCAGCCGCCGCAGAGGCCATGGATGACGCAGGACTGAAGGAGGATGCGGACGGCAATCTTCCGCTTCCCAAGGAACGTATCGGCGTGGTACTCGGAAATGTATTCGCCGGCATCATTGACATCGCAGATACTCAGGATAAGTTCAGTACGGGAAGCGCTTCCCGTGTAAACCCCCGGTTCATCACCCGGATCATCGGAAATATCGCTGCAGCCCAGATCGCCATTTCCAAAGGACTGAAGGGCCCGAGCCTGACGGTTTCCACCGCATGTTCCTCCGGTATCGATGCGATCTCCACCGGTATCATGCTGATCGAGCAGGACCTGGCAGACGCAGTGATCTGTGTGGGAGCAGAGGCAGCCACCTCTCCTCTCACGATCCTCGGTCTTTCCTCGATCCATGCACTGTCCAGAAATAACGAACATCCCACCGAGGCCAGCCGGCCCTTCGACTTAAACCGTGACGGCTTCGTCATGGCCGAGGGCGGCGGTGCTGTGATCATCGAGAAGGAAGAGTCCGCCCTTCGCAGAGATGCAAATATCCGCTGCACGGTTGCAGGTTACGCCAACAGCACAGACGGTTACCACGTAACCAGCCCACATCCGGAAGGGATCGCAGCCATCTTCTGCATGAAGCAGGCCCTTGCGGTTGCAGGACTTCCTCTCACCTCCGTAGATTATATCAACGCCCACGGAACCTCCACTCCCAAGGGAGACATCATCGAGGTCAGCGCCATCAAGTCCCTTTTCGGAGAGCACGCCTATAAGCTTGCCGTTTCCTCGACCAAGGCTTCCACCGGACATCTGATGGGCGCAGGCGGTGTAACTGAGACAATCGCATGTATCAAGGCCATCGAGGAGGATATTCTCCCGCCCACCATCAACCAGACCACCCCGGATCCGGAATGCGATCTGGATTTCGTGCCGAACGAGGCGCGGAAGGCCGTGGTAAATGTGGCCATGTGCAACGCCTTCGGATTCGGAGGTCAGAACGCAAGCCTTCTTCTGACAAAGTACAGTAAATAACCGTTGATAAAACAGAAGCCCTGCAGCGTGACATTTTCATGGCACACTGCAGGGCTTCTGTTTTGTATGATACGGGTCTACGCCCTCTGCCATCCCCTGCTCAACGTCTGCGGCGAAGGGCCCAGACGGCAACACCTACGATGAGAAGGATGCCGGGGATCACGCCCGAAAGGATCACTCCAAAGAAGGTCGCGTCTGACATGGGCACCGTGACGTATTCCACAGAGTAGGTCTTGGTGGGCACGGAGGTCAGAGCCGGCCGGCTCACCATATGGCTCATCAGCTTTATAAAGAGCTTCCGGTTCATGCCGGAGATATAACCGTCGATGGCATCCTGTGTCATATACGGAGATCCGAAGACAGCCAGCTTGCTTTCACGGGTCTTTCGGCCGCTTCCCTCTGCGGCATCCGCCGGAGTCAGATCCACGGTCCATTGCCGGAATACTGCCAAAAGGAATTCACCTTCAACATCCCCCTCTTCACGGTCAGCAGATTGGGCCTCCTGGGGATTCTTCTTCAGAAACGCCTTGTCAGAGGTCTTAAGTATAGCCTCCACCGAGGCATCAGAGCTCTTCATCCCCACTGTCATGGCTGACAGCGCCAGATTCCCTTCCAGTCCGTCCGTTACGGATGTTGCAAGGATCTCCGGGATCAGATAGTAGGGCTCCTGGAAATATACGTCCGTATCCGTTTCGGATACCACTCCGTACTGTACTTCGATTCCGTACTTTGCAAGAAAGGCATGCAGGTTCTTCTGGGGCTCCTTTGTCCACTGAAGTAGCACATACAGATGTCCGCCCTCTGCCAGATAGTCCTCCAGGGCCTTGAGCTCAGCCTCACTGTAATCCTGCTCAGGCGCAAGGATCAGAACGCAGTCCGCATCCTTCGGAACGGAGCCGGCGGTTACCAGCTGTATCTCCTGCAGCTTTACATTTTCACGGTCCAGAGCTGTAAGGAAATCGCCTGCAAGAAGCAGCTCTCCGTGACCGGACAGCTCATAGATCATGGGCAGACGGTCTGTGGTCACATAGTCGATGGCGGCAGTCAGAAGGCCTTCCAGGTCAAAGCCGTCCGGACTCGCCCCATAGTTCTTCATCTCCTCATCCGAATAGGTATAGATGCTCTCATGGTCTATGATACGGAACGCCCGGTCGGACACAACCACCAGACTGCCCTCGCTGAAGCCGCTTACGGAATACTTCGTCGGGAACCGGGGAGATGCCTCCGGATCCACGTATTCCACGGTGATATGGTCATTTTCGCTGTAATTCTTCAGCATCTTCACCACATCCGAATCCGCTTCCGTCTCCTTCTTATAGACGTAGACGGTCACATCCTTCTTCAGTGTCTCAAGGAAGTTTTTCGTCACATCCGTCAGGTGATGATATTCCTTCATGGTCACATCAAATTCCGTAGCCCGATCCGGCAGGAAGGAAAGCCCAAGATTGAGCCCCACCACCGCGATCACCGTCACAATAAGGGTGATCAGCCTCCGGTTTCTTTCCTTGGGATTCCCGCCCTGTCCGCTGCGGAAATGTCCCAGCCGGAGCACCGTGAAGATCAGAAACGCAGCTGCCACGGACATAAAATAGAATACGGACCGAAGGGAGATGACACCGTTCTCCATAGTCAGGAACCGTGACTGCATATGGAAGGCACCCAGGAACTGTTTGATCACAGGAACGCCCAGCAGCTCTCCGAATCCACCCATGGTGTATGCCAGAAAGAGGACCACAGCCGTGGAAACCGCGGCGATGACCACATTTTTCGTAAGCGCAGAGAGAAAGACTCCGATGGCTATGGCCGCCATGCCGTAAAGCACATACGCCAGAAGCGTTGTGTACGCCTCTGCCACAGCCACACTGCCATAGCCTGTCAGGATCAGCGGAAATGCCGCTGCCACCACCACCGGCAGCAGGAACAGCGTAAGGTATGCCAGATATTTGCCCAGAACGATGACACGCAGAGAGACCGGTGCCGTAAAAAGCAGCTGGTCCGTCCGGTCGTGGAACTCCTGGGCGAAGCTGCGCATGGTCAGGATCGGTATCGTAATGGAGAACAGATAGACAACCGAAGCGTAGGCATAGTTTACATGCGCCATGCCCTGGTACAGATTCATTACATAGAAATAAACTCCGAAGAAGAAGGTGGATGCGGCCAGATACAGGAACCCGGTCACACTGCAGAGAGAACTCCGAAGCTCTTTCTTCCAGATGCTAATCATCGTCCTCCTCCTCTTCTCTTTCACTGGCCTCTTCCCGGTAAGCCTCCTCCGTCACACGGAGGAACAGATCCTCCAGGTCGGCGGACCGTCTTCCCAGCTTCAGGATGGGGAGCCGTTCCTTTGCCGCCGCAGCAAACAGCGGTTCCCTGAGATCCCGGGAAGCTTCCTCCGAAAGGAGCACACGGGTTCCTTCTTCCGTCGGAACCGCGCTGTACCTCACCTTCGGGAAGGTCTTCTCCAGGAAATGTTTCACCGTTTCCTCATTTCCCTTCAGTTCAGCCTCCAGAACGCTGTTTTCGCCGGCAAGGGTCTCCTTCGGTCCTGCCAGCACCAGACGTCCTGCGGCTATGATCAGGATCTCGTCCGCTTCCTTTGTAATTTCCGAAAGCACATGGGAGCTCACCACGACGATGCGGTCCTTCCCAAGCTCCCGTACCTGACGGCGCATTTCCACCATCTGCACGGGATCCAGGCCATTGGTGGGTTCATCCAGAAGAAGCACCTCCGGCTGTCCCATCAGGGTGGCTGCCAGTCCGACTCTCTGACGGAAGCCCTTGGACAGCTGTCCGATCAGACGGCGACGCACCTCATGCAGTCTTCCCACTTCGAAAGCGTCACGTACCGCCTCGGCCCTCCCGGCCTTCGGGATCCGTCGCAGCTCTGCCTGAAAGCCCAGGAATTCCTCCACTGTCAGCTCAGGATAAAGAGGCGGGACCTCCGGAAGATACCCGATATGGCTGCGCGCCGAAACCGGGTCTGCGGACATGGATGTCCCGTCCACCAGCACTTCTCCCGAGGTAGGAGTCAGATACCCTGACAGAAGCTGCAGGGTCGTGGTCTTTCCCGCGCCGTTCACCCCAAGCAGTCCGTACACTTTCCCGCTTTCCAGCGTGAAGCTGACATCCCTGAGGGCCTGTACCTTCCCGTATGCTTTTGTGAGGTTCCGTGCCTCAACCGTCATCTTTTCCTCTTTCCCAGCTGCGGACATGATCTCTTCGTCACGACAGCTGCAGTTATTCTCGAACACACTGCGGGGACAGACCCCCGGCATCCCTTAGATCCTCCGGGAAGGTCTGTCCCCACGGCTTACGCCGGACCGGCGCATCCTTCAGTTTAGAATTCAATATCCAGTTCCACGGGACAATGGTCCGATCCCATAATGTCACTGTGGATCTTTGCTTCTTTGATCTTCTCCTCAAGGCCGCGGGATACCAGGAAGTAGTCGATACGCCACCCCACATTTCTCTCTCTGGCCTTCATCCGGTAGGACCACCAGGAATAGGCATCCACCGCATCCGGATACAGATACCGGAAGCTGTCTACAAAGCCCGCATCCAGAAGAGCCGTCATCTTCTCCCGCTCCTCATCCGTAAATCCCGGGTTCATATGGTTGGTGGCCGGATTCTTCAGGTCGATCTCCTGATGAGCCACATTCATGTCGCCACAGATGACCACCGGTTTCTTCCCTGCAAGCTTACTTACGAAGCTTCGGAAATCATCCTCCCATTCCATCCTGTAGGATAGACGCCGGAGCTCGCTCTGGGAATTCGGCACATAAGCGGTGACCATATAATAATCGCCCATATCCAGGGTGATAAGCCGGCCTTCCTGAT
The DNA here is from genome assembly GCA_902797155.1 of uncultured Lachnospiraceae bacterium. GTDB lineage: Bacteria > Bacillota > Clostridia > Lachnospirales > Lachnospiraceae > Eubacterium_Q. The sequence continues at coordinate 4,608 of CADBRW010000146.1, read as the reverse complement.
CGTGTTCCTCGATTCCCATGCCAAGGATCACCTCGCAGGGCTCCTCCTTTGTGAAGATCGCCGTACCGGAATACCCCTTCCTCTTTGCATAGTTCCAGGTCTGGGTATATCCCGGAAGCTCCAGCTTCAGCTGGCCTTCCTGCATCTTACTTTCCTGAATGCAGAACACATCCGCATCCATGGCCCGGAATGAGTCAAGAAACCCCTTTCCGACGCAGGCTCTTATGCCGTTTACATTCCATGAGATCAGTTTCTTTACTGCCATTTCTTCTTCCTACCGCTCGCCTGATTTCTCACCCGGATCGATGGGCTTCGGTTCCTCCTTCGGAGGCTCCGGAAGTGTAAGATCCAGTGAAGATGCGATTTCCTTCAGGGCATTCGCAGACTTCATCAGATTGGTGATCTCTTCCTCATCCAGAGAGATCGGGATCTTCTCCTCTACGCCGTCCGCACCCACAATGGCCGGCATGGACAGGCATACATCCGTAAGACCGTACTGTCCCTCCATCAGACTGGAAACGGACAGAATGGATTTCTCGTCTCTTGCAATGACCTCGCAGATCCTGCGTACCGCCATGGCCACACCGTAATAGGTTGCCTTCTTACGCTCAATGATCTCATATGCAGCATTCTTAACCATTTCCTGGATATGTCTCTCGGACTGGTCATGGTTGAAATGTCCGCGCATCTCGCAGAACTTGGAAAGCGGCACGCCGCTGACCATGGCACTGCTCCATGCTGCCAGCTCGCTGTCACCATGCTCACCGATGATGAACGCGTGAACGGCACGGCTGTCAACGGACAGATGGTCGCCCAGTCTTGCCTTCAGTCTTGCGGTATCCAGAACGGTACCGGAACCGATGACACGATGAACCGGGAATCCGGACAGCTTCTGTGCCACATAGGTCAGGATGTCCACCGGATTGGATACGATCAGAAGCACTCCTTCACAGTTTCTCTTAGCGATCTCGGGAATGATGCTCTTGAAGATGGCCACGTTCTTCTGTACCAGCTGCAGACGGGTCTCACCCGGCTTCTGTGCGGCACCTGCCGTGATAATGATAATGGATGCATCTACGATATCGTCGTAAGTTCCCGCATAGATCTTCATGGGCTTTGCGAAGGGAACGCCGTGACTGATATCCATGGCCTCGCCCTCGGCGCGGTTATGATCCACATCGATCAGAACCAGCTCCGAGAATACGCCTCCCTCCATCAGTGCAAACGCTGTGGAAGAACCTACAAAACCGCATCCGATGATGGCTGCTTTACGGATATTTACATTTTTCTCAACTGTGTTTTCACGAATCTTCTTCATGTAACCCTCCTTATTCATGAATCATATATTACCATACCGACACCCCCGGTACGATCAGTTCTATGTCCGTATCAGGCGTTCTCCTACGCCTCGCTCCTGTCCGGGATCTTCGATACATGCTGGAAAGTAACCCAGAACATCATCAGCAGACCGAAGGATACCATACATGCGGTAAAGTCAGTGATCAGATAGGAACCGAACCGGCGCAGGATCCATCCTACGACCCAGAAAACCAGCGGATTCAGAAGGATAAACCATCTCGGAACCTTAAGCCGTCCCTGCCAGATCTGATAAATGAACGGCACCGAAGTAAAGAAAACGATTATGATCGAGAAGATATAAAACGGGATGGAAATGTAGAAGAATACCTCATCCACTACGGTCAGCATATCCGCACCCATCAGAGATGTGGCATACAGCTTGTGATAAAGGATCGGGAGTATACATCCCTTCGCCTGAAGGAAGAGCGTGGCTACGATCGTGGCGATCCCCCCGACCTCAAAGAGCTTGGCTCCACGAATGCTCCAGACATCCCTGCGCGTCCTGGTCAGCTTCACCTGGCGGATCATCTCCTTCATTCCCGAGTAAAGCATAAAAACAGCGAAACCTGCAATCAACATGGCCGCCTCGTATCTCCACGCCGCAGCCGAAGCCCAATTGCTCTGCACCACCCCGTTCGAGACATTACCTTTACCGGTGGCTCCCATCAGCCAATCGCTGATCATAAGAAGCGCAGATCCCGTCATTCCGGTGATGAGGTTTCGCATAACCGCATGCTTATTCTTCATTTCTACCATCCTCCATATTTACCCGCACATAAACGGATCACGGACCGCCCCTCGGTTCACGCAATCCTCCTCTCCTATCATACTATTTACAGTGTTTTCGGTCAATCAAAAAATGCCCGAACCGGGCATTTTCTGACTGATATTTACTCTGTGATCAGCGTGGTAACATGGTCCGCCGCATCCTCCAGAGTATCCTCTCCCTGCAGAGTGTAGGTAAGCACCACGATCAGGTCATCCACACGGATGGCGAACTGGGTTCTCCGGCCCTCTCCTTCATCCGGAAGGGTGATGGCCGCATAGACCTTACCCAGGTAGTTTACATTGGAAACCTCCACATCCTTGTAGGCTCTTGCGGACAGCTCCAGATATTCACGGGCGGTCATATTCTGCATGTAATAGAGCTTGGGGTTGATGTAGGAAACCACCAGATTTGATCCCGTGCTCCGCTTATATGCAATGGCTGCCGTCATGGTCTTTACGGAATACGGACTGACCACGCCGTACCAGAGGTCATTTACCTCATCCTCGGTAAGTCCGGTCACCTCGGCAACTCCCGCCGCATCATACAGCTTCCATTCCGAATCGCCCTGAATGGCAAATCCCGTAAACGGATTGTAATAGGAGCCGTTCTCGTAGGAACCGGCGATGGTGGTCTCTGTGGTCGGAACCTCCTCCAGGTCAGACGCCTTCACGGGGTCACCCTGGGAGAGATCCGTATCAAGGACCTCCTGTGCCTCCGTGGTTTCCGGCTTTTTTCCTTCCTCGGAAGGATTCACCACCTCCGTATTGAAGGTCGGGGATACATACTTTTCCTCGGGTTCTTGCTCCCCACAGGCAGGAAGACCCAGGAGCAGACCGGTCATGATGATAACCGCTGCAATTCGATTTCTTCTGCTCTGCATGTCAACCTCCGTATAACAGGAATATGGGAATATTACTTCTTCTTAGCTTCCTTTGTATCCTTGGAATCCTTTTCCTTGTCTTCCTTGCTGTCCTTGGAATCCTTGGTCTCTTTCTCTTCCTTGGTATCCTTAACCTCAGCAGAGCCTGCCTTCTCTACCTCAGCGATGGCACGCTTATGCATAGGAATACGGCAGTTCTTGTTGTTACCGAACTCAACGATAACAGTGGTCTCATCAACAATGTCCAGGATGGTTCCGAAGAAACCGCTGGTGGTCATAATGTTATCACCCGGCTCCAGAGAGTTCTGAAGCTCATCCTGCTTCTTCTGCTGCTTCTTCTGCGGACGGATCATAAGGAAATACATAAGTCCGATGAAGAACGCCAGGTACAGAACGATCATAAGGATGCTGCCGCCTGTACTGCCCTGCTGCGTTAAAATCATATTGCCCATTTTCTGATTCTCCTTGTTCTTGGTCTAAATAAAATACTTTTCCTATATTACTGTATTTCGAAGAAAAGTGCAAGCAACATTTTCACCCGCCGAAGGTCTCTCCCTCCCGCATGCGGCAGAGTGTATCTTCCTTAAAGGATTCATATCGCTGTTCACGGATGGCGCTGCGGATCTCTTCCATAAGGTGATTGTAGAAATACAGGTTGTGAAGGACCGCCAGACGAAGTCCCAGCATCTCCCCCGCTTTCAGGAGATGACGGATATAGGCTCTGGAGAACCGTCTGCAGGCCGGACACTGACATCCCTCTTCGATGGGACGCATGTCCTTCTCATAGCATTTATTCTTCAGGTTCAGTTTTCCGAAATGGGTGTAGACCTGTCCATGACGTCCGTTTCTGCTGGGATAGACGCAGTCAAAGAAATCCACGCCGCGGTCCACAGCCTCCAGAATATTCTCCGGAGTCCCCACGCCCATGAGATAGACCGGTCGGTCATTTGGCAAATGTGGCACCGTCACATCCAGGATATGATACATCTCCTCATGAGTCTCGCCCACGGCCAGTCCTCCGATGGCGTAACCCGGAAGATCCAGCTCCGCGATCCTCTTCGCGTGATCGATGCGGATATCATCGATGACTCCTCCCTGATTGATCCCGAAGAGATACTGCTCAGGATTCACCGTGCCCGGAGCCCTGTTCAGCTCCTCAAGCTTCTCCTTGCAGCGAAGAAGCCAGCGAAAGGTTCTGTCCACAGAGGGCTGGATATAGGACCGGTCCGCCTTTGCCGGCGGGCACTCATCAAAGGCCATGGCTATGGTGGAGCCCAGATTGGACTGAATGGTCATGCTCTCCTCCGGTCCCATGAAGATCTTCCGACCGTCGATATGGGATTGGAAGGACACTCCCTCTTCCTTGATCGCCCGCAGTTTTGCAAGGGAATACACCTGAAAACCGCCCGAATCCGTAAGGATCGGGCCGTTCCAGGTCGTCAGCGTCTGCAGTCCCCCCAGCTCTTTGATCAGCTCATCGCCGGTCCGGACGTGCAGATGATAAGTATTGCAGAGCAGCACCTGAGTGCCGATTCCCTCCAGGTCCTCGGCACTCACTGCTCCTTTTATGGCTGCCACGGTTCCCACATTCATGAAAACC
>CADBRW010000145.1 GCA_902797155.1 uncultured Lachnospiraceae bacterium | reverse complement strand
GTAACGGAGATCTACAAATGTGGCGGAGCTCAGGCAATCGCTGCTCTGGCATACGGAACCGCCACCATTCCCAAGGTGGATAAGATCGTGGGACCCGGAAATATCTTCGTAGCCATTGCAAAGAGAGAAGTCTTCGGACATGTAAGCATTGATTCCATCGCCGGCCCCAGCGAGATCCTGGTTCTGGCTGACGAGACTCCGAACCCGAAGTATGTGGCTGCAGATCTGCTTTCACAGGCTGAGCATGATGAGCTGGCCTCTGCGATCCTGGTCACCACCAGCGAAGCTCTGGCAAAGGAGGTCTCCGACTGGACAGACCGATTCACCGCAGAGCTGGAGCGTAAGGAGATCATTCAGAAATCTCTGGACAACTTCGGATATATCCTGGTGGCGGAGACCATGGAGGATGCCATCGAAACAGCAAACCTTCTGGCCCCGGAGCATATGGAGATCCTGACAAAGGATCCCTTCCAGGTGATGACTAAGGTACGGAATGCAGGAGCGATCTTCCTTGGAGAGTACTCCTCGGAGCCTCTGGGAGATTATTTCGCAGGTCCGAATCACGTGCTTCCCACCAACGGAACCGCACGTTTCTTCTCACCGCTGGGTGTGGACGACTTCATCAAAAAATCAAGTATCATCAGCTACTCAAGGGATGCCCTTGAAGCAGTTCACAAGGATATCGAAACCTTTGCGGAATCGGAAGGCCTGACAGCACACGCCAATTCCATCCGCGTAAGATTTGAAGACTGATCAACTGGGAGGATAAGAGTATGGAGGACAGAAAGAGTTCTATAGCACGTACAACCAGCGAGACAGACATTTCCCTGGCTCTCAATCTTGACGGAACCGGCGTTGCTACGGTGGATACCGGCATCGGGTTCTTTGATCACATGCTGAAGAGCTTTGCAAAGCACGGATTCTTCGACCTTTCACTGGTGGCGAAGGGGGATCTGTATGTGGACAGCCACCACACCATTGAAGACACCGGCATCGTACTCGGCAAGGCCATTAAGGAGGCTGTGGGCGACAAGAAGGGAATCCGCCGTTATGCATCCTTCACCATGCCCATGGATGACGCGCTGATCCTCTGTGCAGTGGACCTTTCCGGACGTCCGTATCTCGGCTTCGACCTGGATCTTACGGTTCCGAAGGTTGGCTATATGGATACGGAAATGGTCAGAGAATTCTTCTATGCGGTCAGCTACGCTGCGGAAATGAACCTGCATCTCCGCCAGCTTTCCGGAAGCAACAATCATCACATCATCGAAGCGGCTTTCAAGGCATTTGCAAATGCACTGGATCTTGCCACAAGAACCGATGAGCGTCTGAACGGAGAGATCCTTTCAACCAAGGGTTCTCTTTGATCAGAAGGATCTATATCAACAAGGAGGTTCGTACATGGACGGAAAAAGGATCATCCCCTGTGTTACCATGGATAACCCTGTAGAGGAAGCAAAATTTTATAATGATACCGGCGCGGATGCCGTTGCATTTTTCGACAGCAACGCCAGCCGGGAAGGTCTGGAGAAGAACATCCCCGTGATCAAGGAGATCGCAAGAGAGGTGGATATTCCCATCATTGCCTGCGGCGGCGTGCGCCGTCTGGAAGATGTGAAGAAGCTGCTTTATGCAGGTGCCTCCAAGGTCTGCATGAAATCCGCACCGCTGGATGACATTTCCATCGTAAAGGAAGCTTCTGACCGTTTCGGTTCCGACCGTATCATCGTTACCATCGATCTCACGGATTGTGAGGACCCGGTAACCTACGGTAAGGCACTGAAGGAAGCAGGAGCAGGAGAGCTTCTTCTGGTTCATTACGGTAAGCTCAACCACTACAACGACTATGTGAAGCAGGTAAAGAAGGAGGTGGGACTTCCCATCATCGTTTCCTCCTTCAGCACTGACGGAGGAGAGATCGCCGAGCTTCTGAAGGATACGGAGGCAGAGACCATCAGTCTCTACAATCTTCAGCAGCATGACGTTATGCAGCTGAAGCAGGCCTGTGCCGCTGCCGGGGTTCCCGTGAACCTCTATGAGAGTGCAGTTCCCTTCTCCGAATTCAAGACGGATGAGAAGGGCCTGGTACCCTGTATCGTTCAGGATTACAAGACCAAGGACGTCCTGATGATGGCCTATATGAACGAAGAATCCTTTGCCAAAACATTGGAGACCGGACGTATGACCTATTTCTCCAGAAGCCGCAACGAGCTCTGGGTCAAGGGCGAGACCAGCGGACATTTCCAGTATGTGAAATCTCTGTCCATCGACTGTGACAAGGACACCATCCTGGCAAAGGTATCCCAGGTGGGAGCGGCCTGCCACACCGGCAACCGCAGCTGCTTCTACACACCTCTGGTTGAGAAGGAATATAACGACACCAATCCGCTGACCGTCTTCCAGGATGTATATGACGTGATCATGGACCGCAAGAAGCACCCGAAGGAAGGTTCCTATACCAACTACCTCTTCGACAAAGGCATCGACAAGATCCTGAAGAAGGTAGGCGAAGAGTGCACCGAAGTCGTGATCGCCGCCAAAAACCCGGATAAAGACGAACTCAAATACGAGATATCCGACCTGCTGTACCACCTGATGGTACTGATGGCGGAAAGAGATACTACATGGACAGAAGTAATCAGGGAGCTGGCAGAACGCAGGTGACGATTCACCGGAACATACACACGGAGGCAACGCTGCATGCTTGCATGCAAAGCGTTGGATCCGGGTGGATGGCCTGCGAAGCAGGAGCCTCCGCCACCGCCGCAGCTTTGAGCGTCGAAGACGCGTCCTACATGCGAAGCATGGAGGCGCTGTGGCCGGCGGAGGTCGGTGAAGCGGCACCGTCGAACGCATCCACATGCGAAGCATGGAGGGAACTTCCGATAAAGAAAGAGAGGACTCATTATGCCCGATTTTTGGACCGAATTCGGCACCTATCTGATCAAATACGGCGTATTCCTTATCCTTGCCGTTCTTGGGCTTCTCGCCGGAGCCAAATGGCGCAAGGCCAAGGATAACAAAACAGCCAAAATGACACAGGAGACTATGGAGGAAAACAGACAGTGAAGAAGTATGGAGTAAACGAACTGAGAGAAATGTATCTGAAGTTTTTCGAGAGCAAGGAGCATCTTCGGATGAACAGCTTCTCTCTGGTTCCGCACAATGACAACAGCCTGCTGCTGATCAACGCAGGCATGGCACCGCTGAAGCCTTATTTTACAGGTCAGGAGATCCCGCCGAGAAGACGTGTGACTACCTGCCAGAAGTGTATCCGTACAGGAGATATTGAAAATGTGGGTAAGACCGCACGTCACGGCACCTTCTTTGAGATGCTGGGTAATTTCTCCTTCGGTGATTATTTCAAGCACGAGGCAATCGCATGGTCCTGGGAATTTCTTACCGAGGTAGTAGGCCTTGAAGCGGACCGTCTGTATCCCTCCATCTATCTGGATGATGATGAGGCATTTGAGATCTGGAACAAGGAAGTAGGCATCCCTGCAGAGCGGATCTTCCGTTTCGGCAAGGAGGACAACTTCTGGGAGCATGGTGCAGGTCCCTGCGGCCCCTGTTCCGAGATCTATTATGACCGCGGCGAGCGTTTCGGCTGCGGAAAGCCGGACTGTACGGTAGGCTGTGACTGCGACCGTTATATGGAAGTCTGGAACAACGTATTTACCCAGTTCGAAAATGACGGCAAGGGAAATTACGAGACTCTGAAGCAGAAGAACATCGATACAGGAATGGGTCTGGAGCGTCTGGCCGTAGTGGTTCAGGACGTGGACTCCATCTTTGATGTAGACACCATCAAGGCCATCCGTGACAAGATCTGCGATCTGGCCGGCGCAACCTATGGTGCAAAATATGAGGCAGATGTATCCATCCGTGTCATCACGGACCATATCCGTTCTGTCACCTTCATGGCGTCCGACGGTATCATGCCTTCAAATGAGGGACGCGGCTATGTAATGCGCCGTCTGCTCCGTCGTGCGGCACGTCACGGAAGACTCCTCGGAATTCAGGGTGCATTCCTCTGTGATGTGGCAGGCACCGTGATCGAGAACTCCAGAGACGCATATCCGGAGCTGGAGGAGAAGAAGGCACACATCTTCGCAGTCCTCGGCAAGGAAGAAGAGAACTTCAACAAGACCATCGACCAGGGACTTGGCATCCTTGCAGACTATAAGAAGGAAATGACCGCTGCCGGCGAGAAGCAGCTGTCCGGTGACAAGGCATTCAAGCTTTATGACACCTATGGATTCCCTCTTGATCTTACAAGAGAGATCCTGGCGGAGGAAGGCATCTCCGTAGATGAGGATGGCTTTACCGCATGTATGGAAGAACAGAGAGTAAAGGCAAGGACCGCACGCAAGGTATCCAATTACATGGGTGCCGATGCAACGGTCTATGAGCAGCTGGATGCTGCAATGACCAGCAGCTTTGACGGCTATGACAAGCTGGAGAAGCAGGACACCATCCTGGCTCTGACCTGCACGGTGGAGGCAGACGGAAAGGCTGAGACCACTCTTGCAGATACCATTTCCGAGGGCGATATGGGATCTGTTATCGTAGGAAGCACACCGTTCTACGGAACCATGGGCGGACAGACCGGCGACAGCGGTATGATCCGGACAGACAACGGAACATTTGTGGTACAGGATACCATTCATGTTGCGGGCAGCAAGATTGCGCATATCGGATATGTGGAGTCCGGCTCCATCTCCGTAAATGAACTTGCCACCCTTACGGTAGATGCTTCCCGCAGAGCAAAGATCTGCAACAACCACTCCGCAACCCATCTGCTTCAGAAGGCCCTGAAGACCGTTCTGGGCGATCATGTAGAGCAGGCAGGTTCTCTGGTGGAAGACGGACGTCTCCGTTTCGACTTCACTCATAATCAGGCCATGACGAAGGAAGAGCTGGCAAAGGTCGAGGCCATCGTAAATGCCGAGATTGCCGAGGACCTTTCCGTCATCACTCAGCAGATGAGTCTCGAGGATGCAAAGAAGACCGGTGCCATGGCTCTCTTCGGTGAGAAGTACGGTGCAGAGGTGCGTGTGGTATCCATGGGCGATTTCTCCATCGAACTTTGCGGTGGTACCCATGTAGCACATACCGGTCTCATCGGAACCTTCAAGATCCTTTCCGAGCAGGGAATCTCTGCAGGTGTGCGTCGTATCGAAGCCCTGACGGGAGAAGGCGCATTTGCATACTATAAAGAAATCGAAGCAAAGCTTCAGCAGGCGGCGGCCGCTGCAAAGACCGAGCCTGACCGACTTGTGGAGCGTATCGAGGGACTTCTTGAAGAAGTAAAGAAGCTTACCCAGGAGAATCAGAAGCTGAAGGCGGAAGCAGCCAAGAGTGCTGCATCCGATGTAATGGGAAATGTTGTGAAGGAAGGAGATCTGTCCATTCTTCCCGTTTCTCTGACCGACGTAGATATGAACGAACTCCGAAATCTGGGAGATGAATTCAAGGCCAAGCTCGGCAAGTCCGTTGTGATCCTGGCATCCAATGCCGGCGGTAAGGTAAATCTCCTGGTAATGGCCAGCGACGATGCCGTTGCATCCGGAATCCATGCAGGAAATATCGTAAAGAAGATCGCGCCTATGGTAGGCGGCGGTGGCGGAGGACGTCCGAACATGGCTCAGGCCGGCGGTAAGGATGCTTCCGGTATAGACGCCGCACTGGCTGCCGGTGTCGAAGAAGCAAAGAGTCAGCTGTAGGAGAGGATACCGGATGAAGAAGAAGCTATCATTACTCATGGCATTTGTCCTGATCCTTGCTCTTTGCACCGCCTGCGGATCCGGTTCGGGTGACATCAAGGCAGAAGATGTGGTCGGCCACGGAGCAGAGGATTATCTGGGCAGTTATACGGAGAACACTTATACAAACGAACGTTACGGTATCAAATTCACCACACCCTCCAAGGATTTTGAGTTTGCGATCCTGGATGAGATCCTTGAAGCAAATGATATACAGACCGATGGCTACAGCAACAAGAAGGTACCGGAGCGTCTGGCTTCCGGGAAGGATTTCATGCCCATGTACGGCGGAGACGGCAATACCGGTTCCAATACGTCCCTGGTGCTTTCAAAGGTGGAAGCAGGTACTGACCGACAGAAATTCATTGAGGAGTCCTATGCTTCCATAAAAAAAATCCTGGAGGATGATACCAGCATCGTGATCAAGGAGCTTGAGCTCAAAAAGGGCAGCCCCATCGGCGAAGACAATTACGTTTCCTATGTGATCGAAGCAAAGGGCATGTCTTTCTACACCCAACAGTTCTATGTATTTACGGACTCGGATGTGGGATGTGTGTCCATCTCTGCAACCTCTGAAGCAAATATTCTGAGCCTTCAGAAATCGTGGAAGAAGATCAACAAGTAGTTAAACGGAGGAAAAAATGAAACGTTTTAAGAAAAGCATCTGCCGCATCCTGACCCTGGCCATGCTGATCTCAGCACTTACCTGCGGCACGGTATTTGCCGATGAGCAGGAAGGTGTATGGAAGAGAAACAAGACCGGCTGGTGGTATGAATATGAAGACGGAACCTATGCCCAGAGTACCTGGATCCAATATGAGAAGAAATGGTACTACATGCTGGACACCGGCTATATGGAGACCAACGGTTACCGTGAAGGTTACTGGATCTCCAAGTCCGGCGTCATGAGCACAAAGTATAAGGGTGGCCGCTGGAAGAAGGATTCCACGGGCTGGTGGTATACTGACAGAACCGGCTGGTATCCGAAGAATCAGTGGCTGAAGAT
>CADBRW010000144.1 GCA_902797155.1 uncultured Lachnospiraceae bacterium | reverse complement strand
TTTTTTACTTCATCCCACTCAACCAGCGTTTCGGCAATGATCTTCTTCACATAGCAAGTATAACGAAAAGTATTACTTTTGTCAAATATACGTTTCATCTGTTATCCCATCTGTTTTCATCTGTTTCCGGCCAGAGGTTAAAGCTAATAATCCCTTACAGGTCAAAGCCTTCCCGGTCAGCAGTCTGAAAACCATCTGTTTTTTATCTGTTAGCAGACGGATCCCCTGTTATTTCTCTAAATGGTGATGACAATGACAAAATGGTGACCTGTCCCAAGTAGAACCGTCACCCGGAAAATCCTTACCACAATTCACACAACAAATTCACGGTGACGAAAGTGACCGTTTTCCGGATTCCTTACCCACAGTATATTATCTCTGCCCCTCTCAATTCTCTTTCACCTGTCCCTGTTCCGGAAAGTAAAAAACCGTCATTTCCGTCATCGGAGACCTGCAGCGCCTGTGGATACAGGATTTGCCCGGTGACAGAAGAATGACGGTCCGGTGATGGAAGTGACTGGATCAGGCTGCAAGAGGTCCATATTCCTCCCTCGCTTCTTCCGTGAGCATATAGTTAAGGTAACAGGTACCTCTTTTCACGTGGTCCGCCAACTGCTTCGGATCTGTGAGCTCAAGATGCTCCATGAGCGTATCCCGGAATTCAATCCTTTTTTTCGGATATTTATATCCATTCTTCCGGCAGTATTCCAGATAGGCTAAATACACATCTGTCACCCTATGCATGGGATCCGTTTTCGGGTTCCTCCTTTCACACATACATTCCGTAAAGAATGCAATCACTGTGTTGTTTTCCTTCATGTATGCTTCCCTGGCCTGGATCACCGATTCCGGTTCGGAATAACGGTATCCATTCGCCATGACCGTCTGCAGCGCCCGGACTGCTTTATAAACGATCCCGTCCCTTTCAGCATACAGTCTGTCAAGCAGTTCCTTATCCTGCTTTTCCTTGGGAACCACATTGCTGCACTTCACGATCATTATCCGCTCGTAGACCCACCTGCCGTCATCTCCGCCAAACTTCGGCAGGCGGTTCATACAGAACCAGAGGAGTCCATTGTAGGTATATCCGAAACCCTTCACGCACTTATCCTCAGCGAAGATTCCATCCCCGCCGGTCAGTCTCTTGATGGTCTTCAGCTCATTGACGGTCATATAGCTCATATCCGAACTGCCGGCGAGCCTGACACCGTAGATCATACCAGTTCCGAAACGCGCCTCGATCTCCTGCAGGTCTATGGCCATGTGGTTATCATCCCCAAGAATCCGCTCCACCAGCGCTTTGATCACAGACTTCCCCGTATCCCCGGGCCCGACCATGAAAAGCACTTTCTTGGGCCGCCAACCTTTTACGTTGGAAATACACATTCCGATGTATTCCAGCAGCAGCTTTTTCAGGTCTTCATTATGATTGGTCAGGGTGTCAAGGTATGCATCGAACATCGGTGTTTCGATTTCCTTCCCTTTCCACTCGCAGGGAATCTGGATAGTGGATTTGATCTCCGGGGAATGAGGATGCAGCACCAGCTTGTCCAGTGTTACCTCCAGCAGTCCGTTCGAAAAATTGATCAGATGCTCATCCGCATTCAATGCTTTCTCCATGACACGGCTCCGGTCACTGATGAGCTGGTTGTAAACCTCTGTGATCTTCGGCATGCTGACCAGCTCAATATCAAAGGCCTCCACAGGCGCCTTGATGATTCCCTGCATCATCTGCTTGTCATAAAACTTATAGCATCCATGGTCATATACAAACATCATGGTTCCCTGTTTGCCGTTATTCTGGACGATAAAGAAAGGAATTGTCTCGCGGATATACTGGGCCAGCAGGGATGGAACCAGGACAAACCCTTTCTTCTGTACGGAATACCGGACGAAAGGCGGATGGGCTGCTGCAGACGGATGGAATTCACCGGCGCACTGGAGGATGGCTTTCCGGATCGTTGCCTCCCGATAGTCATCACGCTCCCATTTCTCACGATACAGTTTGGAGCCGCGGAAGATATAATCTATCAGCGGCGGATTGTTGCCGGCCCGGAAAGCAATGAAATTGCACAAGGCGAGATCTGCTTCAGAATGGGAGCCGTAGCCGGTAAGATCGCCTTCGTAAAGTCTGGTGAATTTCTCACCGTTCTTCTGCCCGCTCAGTTCCGTGGTAATTCTGAAAGCCTCTGCCGACATCTCCTCCGCAGTCATTTGCTCCTGTACAGCTCCAGGTGCTGTCTGCGCAGGAACTGCGTTTCTGGATACCGGGTGGGGCCTTCTCATATTCCTCTCCAGGGTAGTGAGTACGGCCTCCGTACAGTCCGCCAGCGGGACATCGTTAATGGCATTACCGGTAAAAGTCACGAAGCGCCCCGTGAACCCGCCGTGGTAGAGTTCTATATGTTCTTTGGGATTCTTCTGGTAGAATTCACCGCTGAGCCTGGGTTTTCCCTTATCATCAATATGGCTGGGGAGAAGATCCTGCTTTTCACTGCCAAGAACATGTACCCCCTGGCCGCTCACAGAATACTCGGAATAAGTGTTCCTGAAGCGTTCCAGCAGCGTCTTCATCAATGGATCATCCATGCTTCGGTGGTCAATATCCAGAAGGAAGTATCCGCAGGGAAGGATAAAACCGATCCCGTCGCATTTAGCTGATGACGCAGCACGCTGGATTTCTTCATATGAAACCCATGTATTGCGAAACTTTTCGTCAGCACCGGACGGTCCGCCGCTGGCCGCAAAAGGGACCTTCGTTATCTTTCCTCTAACCCTGGTATAACGCCAGAGCACCCAGATCTTCATATTCTTGAGTTCCTGCATGGTCTTCCTCCTGTGAATGTGGTTCCTGCTTCATAATTAAATGGAAAAACCCGGCGC
>CADBRW010000143.1 GCA_902797155.1 uncultured Lachnospiraceae bacterium | reverse complement strand
TAGAAGGTCTTCCTCACCAGCCCAGACTCCAGCACGATCTGCTTCACACTGATCTCGCTGTAGGGATGCTTCTCCATCAGGGAAAGAAGCGCATCCGTAATCTCCTGCCTGGAGCGGATGGCGGAAGGATTCCTGGATTCGTTCATCATACTCTCCTAACTGACACATTTTCATGAAAATGTGTCTCTTTCTGCATAGCTGTTTACAGCTGGGATGATTCATTGTAACATGTCCTCATAAATGACACAAGCGTGTCACTTTGTGAAAAATGGGGGACGGTTCCGTCACTGCGACGGGATCGTTCTCGGTTCTCCCACCTATGCAAGCAACGTCTCCGGCCTGATGAAGGATCTGATCGACCGCGGGTGATTGGGTGATCTCGCCTAGAACGTGCCGTAATGCACTACCTCAGAAAGGAGATTCCTATGAGCACCTACATCTGGCTCCTCCCCGTGATCTTCATCTTCCATGACATGGAAGAAATCGTGGGCGCAGAAAAATGGATCCGCAACAACTACGGATCCATCATTACCAAATATCCTCGTGCGGAAAAGCTGATCCACGTCTACCGCGGAGTCACCACCTCCGCTTTCGCAGCCGCAGTCTACGAAGAACTGATCCTGCTGATCGTCATCTGCCTGGCAGCCGGTCTGACCGACATTTCCCTGCTGGACGGACTCTGGTTCGGCGGACTGACGGGGTTCACCCTGCATCTCCTCATCCACATCGGGCAGGCCGTGCTGATACGCAGCTACATCCCCTCCCTGATCACCAGCCTTCTAAGCCTGCCACCGAGTATCTGGCTGATCTGCAAATGTACCGCTATCCTTACCTTTGATGCCCCCTTCGTCATCGGTATGCTCACCGGCATCTTCGGAATCGCCGTAAACCTAAAACTGGCCCATATCCTCATGCTCCGCCTAAGCGCAAAGTAACCGCGAAAAACCGGGGACGGTTCCGGACTGTCCGGAACCGTCCCCCATTTTTCACCTGCGTCCCCGATTTTACACCATGGTCACATCATACCGGCCAGCTCGTCATACACTCCCGGGAACACCGAGGTGGCAAAGATCATCATGGCCGTTGCCAGATCCAGGATCCCATGCCCCACCATGATGGGCACCGGATTCCGTTTTTTATAGTAATTAATGCAGTAGATCACCGTCAGTGGCAGGAACGAGAGGAATCTGTACACCATATATTTCACATCGAACATCGTCGGAATAAAGCAGTGCTGCAGCGCATAGAAAAATGCAGGAATCGCAATGGCCATCCATTTCGTCTTACTCTCGTTGGCCATCTCACCACCCCGCTCCGCGATCCGATTCACGCCATACCCAAGATACAGTCCGTCCTCCGCAAAGGGAACCGTTAGAGGAAGCAGCAGTACATTCAGGATCGCAAGGGGTTTCCCGATGGGCGCGACCATCTTCAGAGAAACCGGCGGGAAGATCGATCCGTACAGCACCAGCCCCGCCAGATACATGCAGCCCATCCCCACAAACACGGAAATGAGGGACATGATCACCACATCCTTCGCCTTCGTGGCACCCTTCCGGTAGTTGATCATTTCCCCGTAGCTCTTCCCATCCTTCTTTGCAACGAAGAACAGGAGCAGGATCACCAGAATATTCATGACCGTTGCCACGACGGACCACCAGTTACCGATCTCATCCACGCTCTTCCCGACGATTGCAGCGCCGATTACGAAGGTCAGCAGAAACAGGGCCGAGCGAACCGGCAGCAAAATGGGAACCGGCGGCTTTCTCCCGGTCATTCCCGTATCCTCCTTCATCGTCCTGCCTCCTCTCCGGAAAATGTCGCGCGCATCTCATTTTGCACAAATCCCTCCGACACGGAACGGATCATGGCCATCAGATCCTTCTCCGACGCCCTGAACACCCCCGTGGCAACCATTGTTGCAAGTCCGTGGGAATAGATCACCGTATTCCGAATGCAACGGCCCGCCTGTTCCTCCGAAAGACCGGTCTCCGCAGCGATCCCCGACACCATGGCCTTCCCTGCCTTCCCGCCGGACATACCCTTCATCGTATAGGGTTTATCCATTGGGCTCTCTCCGAGATAAAGATATCGGAACAGATTCGGCTCCTTTATGGCCATCCGCACATAGGCCCTGCCCATTTCTTCAAATGCGGCGGACGATGCTCTTCGTCCTCCTTTCGCCGTCTTACGTGCATATTCCTGCGCATACACCCTCAGTTCACGGCGGAACACCTCCATATTCTCAAACTGCCATGCGATGGGCTGCGTGGAACATCCCAGCTCCTTCGCAACTGTTTTGATATTCACCGCCGCATATCCGTCCCGGATCAGCATTGTGAGCGCCGCCTCCAGGATCATTTCCTTTGTGATCGTGACCTTACGTGCCATATCTCCTCCAATAATATAACCGCCTTTATATAAACTCATTTATATTATAGGTAGCAGAGCAACTGTTGTCAACCGCAAAATACGCAAAAGTGCAAAATGGGGGACGGTTCCGGACTGTCCGGAACCGTCCCCGATCTGTCACCCATGAAATCCGTTGAACCAGGCCCGCTCCGCGAATTCCTTCTTCTTCGGCGGAACCGGTTCTGTCTCTGCCACTCCCACAGGCAGGATGCACACCAGCTCATATCCTTCCGGAACACCCAGGATCTTCGCTATACGGTCTCCGATCCGGTCCTCATCCGTGATGTGTCCCTCATACCAGCAGCTCTGATAACCCAGGGACGTGATTGCCAGCAGCATATTCTCGATGGCCGCCGAGTAATCCTGCACCGCATAGCATCTGTCCCGATACGCATTCACTCTCCCATCAGCCGAAGCAGCTCCTGCGAAGCATTCTCCCCATAAACGGGCGAATCCTTTCCGTGCAGGTTCATGATATAGACCTGACAGGGGTTTGCCTCATCCCAGAGCAGCGGAAAAACCTCCATTTCCCGGAAGCCCAGTGAGAGATAAAACCGGTTCGTCCGGTCGTAATCCTCATAGACTCCCATCTTCACCGTCTTCACCTGCATGAATTCATATCCCGCATCAGCAGCGTAGCTCTTTGCCGCCTCAAACAGTTTTCTTCCGGCCCCGCTCCGGTGCAGATCCTTTCGCACCCCCATCACTGCCAGCTCCACAGTGGCATCACCGGTTTCCTTCAGGCACAGAAAACCGGCCGCATGACCATCCTGCTCTGCAGCAAAGAAGGGCTGCTCCCTGCTCTCCCGGATATAGGCTTCCCTGCTCTCCGTTACCTCGAACCAATCCGTCAGGTTCTCCAGAATCTCCCTGGCGATCTGTGCCTTCTCTTCTTTATCTTCAATCCTTCTGATAATCATATTCACTCTCTCATTTCCCGCTTCCTCGAAAAATCCGGAAGCTCATGGGCTCCCGGACGTTTCGCATTAATCCTTTTTCTCTTCTTTCTTCGCCTCTTTTTTCTCCTCGTCCTTCGCTTCCTTCTCGAACTTCTTGTGGATGTTGTCAATATCCTCCGTGGTTCCGCCGCCATGGTCATCCGGTGCACGGAATTCACCCTTCTCCACAAGTCGTAAGAATGCATCCACCACATCCGCTGTCAGCTGTGTGCCGGCAGCCTCCTTGATGATGGAAACCGCCTTTTCGAAGTTCATTCTCTTACGATACGGACGATCCGAGTACATGGCGTCAAATGTATCGGCCACCGCGATGATCTGTGCCACCCGGGGAATATCCTCTTGCTTCACACCCTTCGGATAACCCTTTCCGTCCGGACGTTCATGGTGATAGCCCGCACCGATGGCCAGCTCCGGCATGATGCTGATATCCTTCAGTACACGATAACCCTGGGATGAATGAGACTTGATGATCTTGAATTCCTCATCCGTCAGCTTGCCCGGCTTGTTCAGCACCTCCGGCGGGATGGCGATCTTGCCGATATCATGCAGAAGTCCGATGTTGTAGTAATTCTCCACGGTCTCCTCGTCATAACCCAGTTCCTTCGTCAGCATGGCCGTGTACTCAGCCACACGAGTGGAATGACCGTTGGTATATTTGTCCTTCATATCGATGGTCTTCGCAAATGCTTCGATCATCTCGCGGATGAAGATCTTGTTCTCTGCCTCTTTCTTTCTCAGCTTCTGCAAACGCCGGCGGATATAGAAAAATACCGCCAGGAAGAGCAGGAGCAGACCCAGAACAACCGCCAGGACCCGGAACCAGGTTTCCTCATAAAGCGACTTGATCTTCACGATATTCACCGTGAGCGTCTTATTTCCACGGCCCATGGCATCAGAGATCTCCATAACAAACTGGTATTCTCCGCCTGACAGGTTCGTGTAGTCTATGGGCTCCAGATTCGTCCGGCTCACTGTCACCTTGTTATGGTCAAAGCCCTCCAGATGATAGGTCACCTGGGGATTGATCAGGGAATAGGTGTAAATGAAACTGAAGATCGTCAACCTCTTTGTATCAGCCGGGATCGTGACGGATCCGTCTTCCTCCGCATAAATGACCTTTCCGTCTGCCTCCACATAGGGAACCGCAACCTTCAGATTCTCCACCGCTTCAAAGGTTTTTTCGATATTTACCTTTGCCACGCCGGTATTTCCGGCGATATAAAGGGTTCCGTCCTCCGTAATGTAGCTGAAGGAATTTGCCGTGGTAAGACAGGGAAGTCCGTTGTCTCCGTTGTAGAATACCGGCGTGATCTCCTCATTCTTCAGCAGTTCTTCCGCCTTGACTACATAGATACCGTTACTGCTGAGGACCCAGATCTCACCCTTGCTGTTCCAGTACATATCGAAGTTATTGGAATAGGGGAACTTCTGGACCGTCGTTATGGAATAGTCCGGTTTCATATACGCCAACGAATTGCTGGTGACCACCCAGTAGACATCCCGTTCCGTATCCTTACGGATCCGCATGATGACCTCAGAACCGAGTCCTGCTTCCTTGCCGATATTTCTTACCTTCTTGTTGCTGATCACATAGATTCCGTCACCGTCGGAACCGACGATCATATCACCGTTGTCCGCTTCACAGATCGTGAGTGCCTCGGTGTTGCTGAGGCCGGATTTCTCGTCATACACCTCCGTAACAGCACCGTCCTTGATCAGGGCCAGGCCTCCGCTGCAAGCAACCATGATGGTCCCGTCCGCTTTCTCATAAACGGTCCGCGCGCGGCTTGTGGGCAGCCCGGAGTCCGCGGTGAAACAGGTTACATTTCCATGATCATAAAGCACAAGTCCGCAGTCACTATAGGTACCGAACCACAGGCGGTCCTTGCTGTCCCGGGTGATGGACCGGATCCGGCATCCGTCCAGAAGGTCGATCAGATCCTTTGAGGTCTGCTTCTCAGCCGGAGCACCTGTCACTGACTTCAGCGGATACTTATTCAGTCTCTGCTTATCGTTGATGATGATAACGCCGGTATCGAGTCCGACAAAGAGCTCGTTGTCCAGCATGCAGGTTGCATTTACCACCGCATCCTCGATCCCGTACCACTCGAAAATATCCGTAAACTGATTCGGAACAATTTTCATAACACCCTGCCGGTTTGAGGTAAACCAGAGGTCTCCCTGATAATCCGTCAGCATGTGACCGATGGAATTGTTCATCGGTATATTTTCCAGCTTTGTAAATGTATCGTTGTCAAAAAATCCGATTCCGTTCTTCGTGCAGACCCAGATCTGATCCTTGAATCTCTCTATGGAATTGACATAGGAAAGCTCACCGATGCTGATCACCTTCCGGTCCGTGATATCCTTCTCCAGCTTACCGTGAATGATCTCCGAACCCTCGGTTCCCAGATAGACATAGCCTTCCTGCTTCGGATCCGGAAGCACCGTAGTGATCACGCCGATGCCTAGCTTGTTTCCGTCATAGAACCCTGTCACCTTGCCGTTCTCCATGGTGAAGACCGAACCGTCCATAGTCTCTCCGTAGATCACGCCGCTGTCGGAGATACGCAGCTCGCAGATATACGCATCATTGATTTGCGATTCATTTACCGCATGAAGGTTCAGATCCTGATCGATCACCCCCATACCATGGGTCGTAGCCACATAGATATTCCCTGAGGGATCCTCCACAAAAGAACGGATGGAATAGGATTTCAGCCCCTCCGCATTTTCAAACAGCCTGATCTCGCCACGCTCCATCATGGCCACGCCGTTGTCATTGGTTCCGATCCACAGACGGTCCTTGCTGTCCACGTACAGACTTACCACACTGGTGACACCGGTAGTCGAGTCAATACGTTCAAATGTATTACCGTCGTACCGGATCATACCACTGTAGCTGCCGATCCAGAGGAAGCCCTCCCGGGTCTCGGCGATGGCATTGGCCTCGGCGGTGGGAAGCCCGTTGGTATTGTCATACAGGACAGCGGAGAAACCCTCAGCCCTTCCGGTGGGATCCACATTGATATCCTCATTCTCATCGCCGGAAATGGTCTCCGCATAGACCGCATCCGGTCCGATCCCACCGGACAGAAGCGCCGGAGAAGCCCCAAAACCAAAAAGAAGCGCAAGAGCAAGGCACGCGCGTCGCATGCTTTTTCCTGCGTTTCTTCTTACATTCTCATCGTGTTTTTTCCTCATATGCCTTTACCCCTTGAAAGATCATATCGAAGCTTGGTTCATACAGAGCCCATTTTACCATATGCAGGGGTTTAATACAAGGAAAGCCGAAGGACCGTCTCCTATTATGTCAACTACTACGGATTCAGGCATGCGCCGGAGCTGTTGAAGCGATAGGTCTTGCCATCAATCTTCTTCGTTCCGGTTACAATGTAACCCTTTGCATCGAAGTAATACCATTTACCATCGATCTTCTGCCACTGGTTCTTCGCATAC
>CADBRW010000142.1 GCA_902797155.1 uncultured Lachnospiraceae bacterium | reverse complement strand
GATCGCCGAATTCTCGATGCTGTGATACATTTCACAGAAGGGGCATTCGGAGTCCCCTTCAAAGGCTTCATTCACCGGGATCGTAAAGAGCTGTTCAGCCATAGTCAACCTCCTGATTTATACAATCTTTTCATAGTGTCGGACTTTCGCGGACGGGTTAAGAAAGTATGGCATTTTACCAATGATTATATTACAATAAAAGTGTTACCTGTCCTTATCATACAATACATCACGGGGGCAGGCAACAGAAACGAACATATGGTGTTGCGGTTCACACCTGAGGCTTAGGAAAAGTGCGCGGACCGTAGCAGAGAGGGAGAGTCATGAAAGGAATCCGAAAGAAGATCCTGCTCATCGTTTTTACGGTTCTGGCTATGCTGGGGCTTTGCTCCTGTGGGTCGGATATCCCTGAAAACCGGGTGAATTCATTGGATGACATGGAGGGAAAGACCATCGGTGTCCAGCTGGGGACCACGGGAGATATCTATGCATCGGATATGGAAGGTGATGAAGCGGGAACGAAGATCGAACGATACAACAAGGGTGCCGATGCGGTTTCTTCCCTGAAGCAGGGGAAGATCGACTGTGTGATCATTGATGAACAGCCGGCAAAGGCATTTACCCGTCAGAATGAGGAGCTGAAGATCCTGAAGGAGGAGTTTACCCTGGAGGACTACGCGGCAGTGATCGCAAAGGAAAATGGGGCGCTTCTCGATGAAGTGAATAAAGCTCTGGAAGAGCTGAAGAATGACGGGACATTGGATAAGATCATCGATCATTATATTCCTGACGAGCTTAGCGGCGAGGTGAGCGATTTTACCTATACCCAGAAGGTGACGGAGGGAGAGAAGCTCCGCATGGCGACAAATGCGCAGTTTCCGCCTTATGAGTATTACGAGAATGGAAAGATCGTGGGAATCGATGTGGATATCGCCAAGGCCATCGCGGACAAAATGGGACGCGTGCTGGTGATCGATGATATTGAATTCGATGCCATTATCAATGCGGTCAGCTCCGGAAAGGCCCAGATCGGTCTTGCAGGCTTTACGGTGACAGATGAGAGAAGGAAGCAGATCAACTTCTCCGAGCCCTATACCACCTCCAAGCAGGTGGTCATCGTGAGGGATGACGAAGCCATTAAGGAAGCCAACAGCCTGGGCGGTAAGCTCTACAACAGCTTTATCAAGGAAGGACGCTGGAAGTTCCTGGCGCAGGGCCTTCTGAACACCATCATCATCACCATTGTGGCGATCCTGATCGGTACCGCCCCTGGTTTCCTGCTGGCCATGGTGCGTGTGGCACATGAGAAGAACGGATCCTTTAAGATCCTGAATTACATAGTGAAGATTTACGTGACCATCATCCGGGGAACCCCCATGATGGTACAGCTTCTGATCATTTATTTCGTGATCTTCGCCTCTGTGGATATCAGTAAGATCCTTGTGGCGATCATCGCCTTCGGACTGAACTCGTCGGCCTATCTCTGTGAGGTCATCCGGTCCGGCATCATGTCCATAGATGAAGGACAGTTTGAGGCGGCAAAGAGTCTCGGCCTCAGCTATTCCGTGATGATGAAGTCCATCATCCTTCCCCAGGCGCTGAAGAATGTGCTTCCGGCCATTGGAAATGAGTTCATCGCACTTCTTAAGGAAACCTCCATTGCGGGTTACATCGGTCTGCAGGATCTGACGAAGGGCGGAGATATCATTCGCAGTATCACGTATGAACCGCTGCTTCCGCTGTTGGCGGTGGCGCTGGTTTATCTGCTTCTGGTCGTGCTCCTTTCGGCAGGGGTATCCTGGTTGGAGAGGAGGTTGAAGAAGAATGAGCGCTAATAAAGCTATCGGCAATGAGGTGCTGCTTTCCGTAAAGGATCTTCGGAAGTCCTTCGACGGAAGAGAGGTCCTGAAGGGGATCAGCCTGGACATCCGAAGGGGAGAGGTGATCTCCGTCATCGGTCCCTCGGGATGCGGGAAGTCCACCCTGATCCGGTCCATGAATCTTCTGGAGGAACCGGACAGCGGAAGTATCGTCTTTGAAGGCGAAGAACTGACGGGGAAGAAACCGGCGGAGCAGAACCGGATCCGTGAGCGGATCGGCATGGTGTTCCAGCAGTTCAATCTCTTCAAGAATATGACAGTTCGGGCAAATATCACGCTGGCTCCGGTGAAGCTGGGAGTCCTCAGCCAGGAGGAGGCGGATAAGGAAGCCATGCGGCTTCTGGAAATGGTGGGCCTTGCCGATCATGCCGACAAGTATCCGGCACAGCTGTCCGGTGGTCAGCAGCAGCGCGTGGCCATCGCCAGATCCCTGGCCATGAAGCCGGACGTGATGCTCTTCGATGAGCCCACATCCGCACTGGATCCGGAAATGGTGGGAGAGGTGCTGAAGATCATGAAGGAACTGGCGGCTGACGGCATGACCATGGTGGTGGTGACCCATGAAATGGGATTTGCCATGGGCGTATCCAGTCGGGTCCTCTTTATCGATGAGGGCGTGATCAAGGAGGATGCGCCGCCGGGTGAACTGTTTACGAATCCGCAGAACAAACGACTGAGAGAGTTCCTGAGCAAGGTACTGAGGTAAGCCGGTACATTTACCGGAGAAAATACAAAAGAAATAAGGGGAATAAAAATGAAAAGTTCACGCGCGATGAAGAGAGTAGGCGTTACGCTTATTCTTCTGGGAGTTATGGCAGTAGTGATCTATACATTATGCACCACGCTGGAGGTGGGGCCGGATTACCAGAGTAAGTACTATGCAACCTGGGTGTCGCTGCTGCCGCCGATATTTGCCATCCTGTTGGCACTGGCTACAAAGGAGGTTTACTTCTCCCTGTTTATCGGGGCGGTCATGGGTGCGCTTCTGTATGCGAACTTTGATGCTGAGTACGCATTTACCACAATGTTGTTCGGAACGACCGCCGACGGTGATGCTGCAGGTCTGATACCGAAGATCGCAGATTCCTGGAATGCCGGCATCCTGGTGTTCCTGGTACTGCTTGGGATCCTTGTGGCGTTGATGAACAAGGCGGGAGGGTCCGCGGCTTTCGGGCGCTGGGCATCCGCTCACATCAAGACAAGGATCGGCGCTCAGCTGGCTACCATCGCCCTGGGTATCATGATCTTCGTGGATGACTATTTCAACTGTCTGACGGTGGGCAGTGTTATGCGTCCGGTGACAGACGGTCACAAGGTATCCCGTGCAAAGCTGGCATATCTGATCGATGCGACTGCAGCACCCATCTGTATCATTGCGCCCATCAGCTCCTGGGCTGCAGCGGTTACTTCTTCGGTTCCGGATGATGCGGAGATCAATGGCTTCCAGGTGTTCCTGAAGACCATCCCCTACAACTTCTATGCCATCCTGACCATCATCATGATGATCTATATTACGGTCCGCCGTGTGGACTACGGCCCCATGAAGAGGCATGAATACAACGCAATGAAGGGAGATCTTTTCACCAACGGTAAGGTGGAGGGTGCAGAGGAGCCGGAACCCAATCCCAAGGGACATGTGCTGGATCTGATACTTCCCGTGGTTGTTCTTATCGGTGGCTGTATCATGGGAATGGTTTATACCGGGGGCTTCTTCGAAGGTGAAAGCTTTATCGATGCCTTTGCAAATGCAGATGCATCCGTAGGTCTGGTGTACGGTGCATTTATCGCGCTGATCTTCACCTTCTTCTACTACATGTATCGGGATGTCATTACCTTTAAGGATTTTGCGGCATGCATACCCAGAGGCTTTATCGCCATGGTTGCACCGATCCTGATCCTTGCTCTGGCATGGACTCTGTCCGGTATGACGAACCTTCTGGGTGCAAATGTATTCGTGGCTGATTTGGTGGGCGGCTCAGCGGCTGCACTTCAGGCCTTCCTTCCGGTAGTTGTTTTCCTGGTGGCACTGGGACTTGCATTTGCCACCGGTACATCCTGGGGAACCTTCGGAATTCTGATCCCCATTGTGCTTGGTGTATTCAGCAGCGGAGAGATGATGGTAATCTCCATTTCCGCCTGCCTGGCCGGTGCTGTCTGCGGTGACCACTGCTCACCGATCTCAGATACGACCATCATGGCATCCGCCGGGGCACAGTCCAACCACGTGAACCATGTTTCCACGCAGCTGCCTTATGCCCTTACGGTTGCGGCAGTTTCGGCAGTTACCTATATCGTTGCCGGGTTTGCGAAAAGCGCATGGATCGCACTTCCGGTTGGTATCGCTTTGATGATTGGCACGTTGATCACTATCGAAATATTTACGGGAAGAGAGCCTCTTGAGGTGAAAACGTCATCAGAGGAAACGGTGAATGAAGAGGAGGTGTAGGATGAAACAGGAGAAGAGAGATGGCTGGGCGGTGATCACGGGAGCAACCAGTGGCATCGGCCTGGAATTTACACGACAGCTGGCCCGTCAGGGATATCAGCTTTTGCTGGTGGCCCGGAGGGGGGACAGACTCTATCACATGAAGAAGAAGCTGTCGGAGCATGGTGTTACGACCCAGGTTCTTATGGCGGATCTTACTACGGAGTATGGCAGGGAAATGCTGACCCGCTGGATGCGGCATCATGACATGGAGGTGTTCATTAACAATGCCGGCTTCGGGCTGGCAGGAAGCTTCCTGGAAACGGATGTGCTTCGGGAACAGGGAATGATCGAGTTAAATGTGACAGCAATGCATTTACTTCTGAAGGCTGCCCTGAAGTCCATGGAAAAGCGCAACACGGGTTATATCCTGAATGTGGCATCCTCTGCGGGACTGCTTCCGGGAGGCCCGTATATGGCAACCTATTATGCCACCAAGGCCTATGTGGCAAGTCTGACCCAGGCTGTGGCCGAAGAGCTCCGTCTGGCAGGGAGCGGGATCTATGTTGGCTGTCTCTGTCCGGGACCGGTGGATACCGAGTTCAACAAGGTGGCGGATGTACAGTTTGCGCTGAAGGGCATCACCCCGAAGAAATGTGTGTGGACGGCATTATCCGGAATGAAGAAACGTAAGACCGTCATCGTTCCCTCACTTACGATCAAGGGAGCAGTGATTGCCGGAAGACTGCTGCCGAGAAAAATGGCGGTGAAACTGGCAGGAAAGCAACAGATGCG
>CADBRW010000141.1 GCA_902797155.1 uncultured Lachnospiraceae bacterium | reverse complement strand
GGTGTAGTGATCGGAAAGGGTACTGTTGTAAAGAACTCCATCATCATGAACAGCGTTACCATCGGAGAGAACTGCGTACTGGATAAGGCCATTCTGGCGGAAGGTGTGCAGGTTGGTTCTGATGTAAAGATCGGAATCGGAGAGGAAGCTCCGAACGACTTTGCACCGCATATTTATGCATTCGGTCTTGCAACTATTGGCGAGAAATCGGTGATTCCGGATGGCGTGACCATCGGCAAGAATACAGCGATTATCGGTTCGACCACAAAGGATGAGTATCCGGACGGATGCCTGTCCAGTGGTTCCAGTATCATAAAGGCAGGTGAATAGCATGAGAGCGATAGGAATCATTTTAGCAGGCGGAAACAGCAGCAGGATGGAAGAGCTTTCTGCAAAGCGGGCGGTTGCGGCTATGCCGGTGGCAGGCTGCTACAGAGCCATCGACTTTGCGCTGTCTAATATGTCCAACTCCCATATCCAGCGCGTTGCCGTATATACACAGTACAATTCCAGATCCCTGAACGAGCATCTGAATTCCTCTAAGTGGTGGGATTTCGGCCGTAAGCAGGGCGGTCTGTACATTTTCACACCGACGATTACAACCACCAACAGCTATTGGTACAAGGGAACTGCAGATGCTCTGTATCAGAACATCAATTTCCTGAAGGATGCCCATGAGCCTTATGTGGTGATCGCATCCGGTGACGGAATCTATAAGCTGGACTACAATAAGGTTCTGGAGGACCATATCGCAAAGGGTGCGGATATCACCATCGTGACCAAGGATCTGGCGCCTCATGAGGACGACATCAGCCGTTTCGGCGTTGTGAAGCTCGGCGACAACAACCGGGTTGAGGACTTCGAGGAGAAGCCCATCGTGGCAGAGACCAGCACCGTTTCCATCGGTGTCTATGTGATCCGCCGCCGTCAGCTGATCGAGCTTCTGGAAACCTGCGCAGCAGAAGGCCGTACGGACTTTGTTAAGGATATTCTGGTTCGTTACAAGAACATCAAGAAGATCAATGCATATCGTCTGGAAGGATATTGGAGAAATGTGGGAACCGTAAGCTCCTACTACAGGACCAATATGGACTTCCTGACACAGGAGCTGAGAGATTATTTCTTCCGTCAGCAGCCGGGAGTTTATACCAAGGTGGAGGATCTTCCGCCGGCGAAGTACAACGGAGAAGCCATTGCTTCCAACAGCCTGATCGCCAGTGGATGTATCATCAATGGTACGGTGGAGAACTCAGTTCTCTTCAAGAAGGTATATGTGGGTAATAACTGTGTGATCAAGAATTCGATCATTCTGAATGATGTGCATATTGGTGATAACTGCTATCTGGAGAATTGCATCATCGAGTCCAGAGATACGATCCGTGCAAATACGGTACACACAGGAGAAGCGGGAAAACCGAAGATCATCGTTGAGAAGAGCTTCCGGTACACCATCTAATGCATAAGGAGGGTTACACTATGCAGATTACAGATGTTCGAGTTAGAAAAGTTGCTAAGGAAGGAAAGATGCGTGCCGTTGTATCGATCACCATCGACAACGAGTTCGTGATCCACGATATCAAGGTGATCGAAGGCGAAAAGGGCCTCTTCATCGCAATGCCCAGTCGCAAGTCGTCTGACGGCGAATACAGAGATATCGCTCATCCCATTAATTCAGGAACCAGAGAGATGATCCAGTCCCTCATCCTGGAGAAATATGAGCAGACCTCTTTTGAGGAGCCGGATGAATTATAAAGTCCGAATAAAGCAAGTTACCGGATTCCCGTATCACAGAAGTGGTACGGGAATTCTTGACTTTCCTTGGAAAATGTGTAAACTGATTATGTGATGTCGGGCGGCTTTTCTGCTTTCCGGCATCGAAGTCATGTTTGAACAAAGAAAGAAGGAGATTTGACATATGAGTCAGTTGACGGCATTGATCCTTGCTGCGGGCAAGGGAACACGTATGGAATCGGAGCTTCCGAAGGTTCTTCACACCTGCTGCGGCAAGCCCATGTTGAGCCATGTGATCGAAGCGGCACGTGCTGCCGGTGCAGACCGGGTCGTTGTGATCGCCGGATATAAGAGCGAAATGGTACACGAGGAACTGAAGGATACGGTTCTGTATGCTGAGCAGACTGAGCAGCTGGGAACCGGACATGCGGTAATGTGTGCTGCGGACCAGCTGGGACAGGAAGGGGAGACTCTGATCCTCTGTGGCGATACGCCCCTGGTTACGGCAGACACTTTACAGAAACTCTGTGAGGCTCATCGTGCAGCGGGGAACGGAGTCACCGTTTTGTCCGCGATCCTGGAGGATCCTACGGGTTATGGCCGGATCATCCGTGACAGGGACGGTGCATTTCTGAAGATCACGGAGCATAAGGACTGTACGGAAGAGGAGCGTGCCACAAAAGAGATTAACGCAGGTATGTATCTCTTTGATACGGCCATGCTGCAGGACAGTCTGGGCAAGCTGACCAATGACAATGCCCAGGGCGAGTACTATCTGACGGACACCATTGCCTTGATCAAGGAAGCAGGCGGCCGTGTAGATGCCATGCCTGTCAGCGACACAAATGAGATCCTCGGTGTCAACACCAAGCTCCAGCTTGCCGAAGCCGAGAGGATCATGAGTAACCGGTGAGAGGGAAAGGATAAATGAAGATTATCGTAGGACTCGGGAATCCCGGGCTGAAATATGCCGGTACCCGGCACAATACCGGATTTGCTGCGCTGACGCAGCTGGCCGACCGTTACAACATTTCCCTGAATAAGAGGGAAGCAAAAAGCATTACGGGCCACGGCCTGATCGAAGGCGAGAAGGTGGTTCTTGCCATGCCTCAGACCTATATGAACCTTTCCGGCGAGGCGGTACAGCCCCTGCTTGGTTTTTACAAGTGTACGCCGGAGGATCTGATCGTTCTGGTGGACGATGTGGATCTGGACGTGGGACGGCTCCGCATCCGTGCACAGGGCAGTGCCGGAGGTCATAACGGACTGAAAAGCATCATAGCCTGCATCGGAACGGACAGCTTTGACAGAGTCCGGATCGGAGTGGGAAAGAAGCCGGAGGACTGGGATCTGGCGGATCATGTTCTCGGACGGATCCCGAAGGAAGAGTTCCCGATCTTTCGAGACACCTGTGAGAAGGCGGCGGATGCCGTTCGCCTGATCATTACGGATGGCGTGCAGGCTGCACAGAATCAGTTTAACTAGTTCATACGGGCCTGTAGAAAGGAAATCAGATGGACGCGATTCGTGTGCCGGTTTCCGAAATGAAATGCATAGAACAGGCTGCGTCGGCGCTTACTTCGGATAAGACTCCCATTTCCATATGGGGGGCCTCCCGGAATGTACGGCCGCTGGTCATGGAGGCTTTGCGCGGGGACGCGGAGCAGGTGCTGGTGGTGACGTATGACGAAGCCAGGGCGGATCAGCTGTATCAGGACTATCGGTTCTATGACCGGAATGTATTCATCTATCCGGCGAAAGATGTGCTGTTCTACTATGCAGACGTACATGGAAATCTGGCGGCCAGGAAGAGACTGGAGATCATAAAGAGAATACAGGACAAGGAACGATCGGTGATCATCCTGACCGTGGAAGGTCTGATGGACCGGATCCCGGCACCGGAAACGGTGCGGCACAGCTCCCTCAGCCTGAAGGCAGGGGAGGAGATCCAGCTCACTGCCATGCAGAAGCTTCTTACGGAAATGGGATACGAGCAGGTCGCACTTGTGGAGATTGCAGGGCAGTTTTCTGTTCGGGGAGGGATTCTGGATATCTTCCCGCTGACGGAAGAGTGCCCCGTCCGTGTTGAGCTTTGGGGTGATGAGATCGAATCTATCCGTGCCTTTGATGCATCCACCCAGCGTTCCATCGAGGAGCAGACAGAGGTGGAGATCCTGCCGGCTACGGAGTTTGTGCTGGATTCCGAGCGCCTGAGAAACGGCCTGAAGAAAATCGATACGGAGCATGAGACTGCGGCGAAGGCCTTTAAGGAAAGCTTCCACACTGAGCAGTATGCCCGGCTCAACAAGGCGGTGCGGGCACTGAAGGAGGGGCTGGAGCATTTTGCCGGAGCTTCCAATGTGGATACACTGGTTTCGTATTTCTATCCGGATTCCGTATCCTTCCTGGATTATCTTCCGGCATCGGCCAGGGTCTTTATCGATGACCCGGCAAAGGTGGCAGAACAGGCCCGGATCTATTCCGAGGAATTCCGGATGGCCATGGAGTCCAGACTGACCGGAGGATATATCCTGCCAGGACAGGCGGAGGTGCTCTTCGGTTATGAGGAGACCCTTGCCCGACTGGAGAAGCGCGCTCAGATCCTGTTTACAGACTTTCAGGAAATGTCGTCGGTTGTCAAAACCAAAGGACAACTGGAATTCTCCGCAAAGTCGCTGGTACCCTTCGGTGGCAGGATCGACGAACTGACGGAGGAACTGAGGAAATACAGAAAGGATGGGTATCGCATCCTTTATATATCCATGTCCAAGACCCGTGCGGGACGTTTTGCGGATGCACTGCAGCAGCGTGAGATACCGGCATTTTTCTCGGCGAGCCGGACCAGAGTCCTGCAGCCTGGGGAGGTAATGGTGACTACCGGCAGTCTGGAGAGCGGGTTTGTGCTCCCGGAGGTAAAGCTTGTGGTGCTGACCGAAGCGGAGGTCCTGAGACGGGACAAGACCAAGACCCGGCGCCAGAAGCCGAAATATACGGGAGAAAGCATATCCCATCTGGGTGAACTGCATCCCGGTGACTATGTGGTACATGAGCGTCATGGAATCGGAATCTACAAGGGCATCGAGCAGGTGGAGACCGACGGACGCCTGAAGGACTATATCAATATTGATTACGCGGATGGCGGAAAGCTCTTTATCCCGGTGGATCAGCTTTCGGTCATCGGAAAATATGCGGATAAAAATGCGGCAAAGCCCAGGCTGAACAGGCTGGGAGGCTCCGAGTGGGAGAAGACCCGTGCCAGAGTTCGTAATCATGTGGACCATATGGCGGAGGAGCTCATCGCGCTGTATGCGGACCGGCAGATGAAGAAGGGGCATCAGTACCCGCCGGATACCGTATGGCAGCAGGAGTTTGAGGAGACATTTCCCTATGAGGAAACGGCGGATCAGCTTCGCGCCATCGAGGATACCAAGAGGGATATGGAATCCACGAAGATCATGGACCGCCTGATCTGCGGAGATGTGGGCTTCGGAAAAACCGAGGTGGCGATCCGCGCTGCATTTAAGGCGGTACAGGACAATCGGCAGGTGGCCTATCTGGTGCCTACCACCATTCTGGCCCAGCAGCATTTTGACACCTTTATCAAAAGACTGGCAGCCTATCCGCTGAATATCCGAATGCTGTCCCGTTTCTGTACACCGAAGGAGACAAAGGAGACGCTGGCCGGGCTTGCGGACGGAACGGTGGATATCGTTATCGGAACGCACCGTCTGTTATCGAAGGACGTGACATTTCACAATTTGGGTCTGCTGGTCATCGATGAGGAGCAGCGCTTCGGCGTGCGTCACAAGGAGAAGATCAAGCAGCTGAGAAAGACGGTGGATGTGCTGACGCTTTCCGCGACCCCTATTCCGAGAACGTTGCACATGAGCCTGGTGGGGATCCGGGATATGAGTCTCTTACAGGAACCACCGGTGGACCGCCGGCCCATCCAGACCTATGTCATGGAATATGACCGGGAGCTGGTGAAGGAGGCCTGCAGGAGAGAGCTGGCACGAAAGGGGCAGGTATACTACGTCTACAATCGGGTGGATGATATCGCCCGTATCGCGTCCGGTCTTACGGAAATGCTGCCGGATGCCAGGATCGCCTTCGCCCACGGGAAGATGACCTCCCGGGAGCTGGAGAGCCTGATGCGGGATTTCGTGGAGCAGGAGATCGACGTCCTGGTCACCACCACCATTATCGAAACGGGTCTTGACATCCCGAATGTAAATACCATCATCATCCATAACGCCGACCGTTTCGGTCTGGCTCAGCTCTATCAGCTGCGGGGACGTGTGGGTCGTTCGGGGCGGAATGCATTTGCCTTTCTGATGTATCAGCAGAACAAGCTGATCAAGGAGGAGGCGGAAAAAAGGCTTTCTGCAATTCGGGAGTTTACAGAACTGGGTTCGGGTTATAAAATATCCCTAAAGGATCTTGAGATCCGCGGGGCCGGAAATGTGTTGGGCAGTGACCAGTCCGGTCATATGGAGGAAGTGGGGTATGATCTCTATGTGAAAATGCTCTCCTCAGCCATTCGTACGAAGAAAGGCGAGGCGCCGGAGGAGGAAGATTTCGATACCACCATAGAGCTTCCCATCGATGCATTTATCCCGGATGAATATGTCCGGAGCGAATATCTGAAACTGGAAATGTACAAGAGGATCTACCGGATACGCACGCCGGAGGATGCGGATGCCATCCAGATGGAGCTGGTGGACCGTTTCGGTGAACCGCCGAAGCCGGTGCTGCGGCTGCTGCAGGTGGCCCAGATGAAGCGGATGGCTCATCAGGCGGGCATGACTGAGGTGAAATACCGGGACGGTGAGGTGGTCTATCTGATCCGCAACGGAACGAAGGCCAGAGTGGACCGGATCCCCGAGCTTCTGAAGAAGGTGAAGGGGATGCGGCTTGTGACGGCAAAACAGTCCGGTTTTGCCATCCGGCATTCCAAGCTGATCCAGGAGGAGCTTCTGGATCATGTGACGGAAGAGGTGCGGCTGATCTATGAGATGATCATCAAGCCGGAAGATCATGAATAAGAGGATGTGACATGACAGGTTATACGAAGAAAAAGGCATATGGACTGCGTCTGTCTGCTCTGCTTCTGGCACTGCTTCTGGTTTTCCCGCTTACGGCCTGCGGCGGTAAGACGGATTCTACCGGGACAGAGCAAATAGATGAAAAGGCAGAGGATACGGTCTTTCGATTCATGGGACAGAATATCTCCCTCGGAGAGGTGTACCTTTATGCCAAGCCGGTGATCGAGGATTATGACAAGACCTACGGGAAGGACATCTGGCTGATGAGTGTTCAGCTGGAGGACGGAACAAAGCAGGATATGCAATCCCTGACCCGCAAGGATGTGATTGAGAATATCGTAAAGGTGAAGCTGCTCTTATCCAAGGCTTCGGAATACGGTGTTTCCCTAACGGATGAAGACAGGTCACAGGTGGAGATTCAGACAGAAGCCTTCTGGAAGAATCTGACGGACGAGCAGATCGACGAGATGCATCTGAACAGAGATCTGGTACAGACCTGCATCGAGGAGAATCTGCTGGCCACCCGGGTATACGAGACCATGATGGATGAGGCGGGGATCGAGATCTCAGATGAGACCGCCCGTGAGACTACATTTTTCGATCTGTACTTCCCCTGCTATACCGAGCAGTCGGATGGGGTGCTGATACCCATGGGAGGTGCAGAAAAGCAGGAGCAGTACGATAAGGCAGTTCAGGCTTACAATACCCTGGTCAGCCCTGCGGAGGACAATGTGAAGAAGGATCCGTCTCTCCTGGCATCCTACTACAATCTGAAGGATGCGACCTACTACACCATGACGCCGGAAGAGATCAAAACCACCTACGGGAAGGATGTCTACGAAATGCTGTATAAGTTGGAGGATGGCTCCTGCAGTCTGGTGACGGAGACGGAATACGGATATCATGTATTCTGTATGAAGGCCCTGACGGACCGTGAGGCGACGGATAAGCGGAAGGCCCGTTTGGAGAGGGATAAGCGGAACGAATACTTCAATCAGATCTATCTGAATTGGCTGAAGACCTCCGATCCGAATTACCATTACGAGGATTCGGTGAACCGGGAGGTGTATGCTCAGATACAGTTTGATTACTGATCGAAGGGCAGCATGACAGGGGACGACCCCTGCGTCACATGAAAGAGAAGACAACCCCGTGCGTAACATAACAGAAAGACCGCCCGGTATTACATTTAAATGTAATATCGGGCGGTCTTCTCTGTATAAAATGCTACGCACAGTGGCTGTCGCTTTGCCATGTCTCAGATCCCCAGGATATGGGATGCAAACTGGAAGTAGATCAGCAGTGAAAGTGCGTCCACAATGGTGGTAATGAAGGGGCTGGCCATAACGGCGGGATCGAAGCCCACCTTCTTGGCCAGGATCGGCAGGGAACAGCCCACGAATTTTGCGACGATAACGGTGCAAATCAGTGTGAGGCAGATGACCAGGGATACGGTCATGCTGACATGATCAAAGAAGATCAGCTTCACGAAATTCGCAACTGCCAGAGTCGCGCCGCAGAGCAGGGATACCAGAAACTCCTTTCCCTGGATACGGAAGATATCCTTAAACTCGATCTCTTCCAGGGAGAGACCACGGATGATGGATACGGAGGCCTGGGAGCCTGCATTTCCGCCGGTATCCATCAACATGGGGATGTAGGCGGTCAGAACCACATATGCGCCCAGGGCTTCCTCATAGTGCGCGATGATGGCGCCGGTAAATGTGGCGGAGATCATCAGCAGGAGCAGCCAGGGGATGCGCTTTCTGTAGGTCTCCAGAGGGCCGGTCTTGATGTAGGGCTTATCCGTCGGGATGATGGCGGCCATTCGCTCGATATCCTCGGTGTTCTCTTCCTGCAGGACATCGATGACATCGTCGAAGGTGATGATGCCCACGAGACGCTGCTCGTTATCCACAACGGGAAGTGCAAGGAAGTTATAGCGGTCGAAGGAGTGAGCGACCTTTTCCTGGTCCTCAGTGGTGGTAACATAGAGTACATTTGTCTCCATGATATCCCGGATCTGGGTCTCGTATTCGGCCAGCAGCAGATCCTTGATGGTGACAACGCCAAGCAGCTCACGCTTGGCATTGGTCACGTAACAGGTATAGATCGTTTCCTTGTCCACGCCGACCTTTCGGATGCGGTCGAAGGCTTCCCGGACAGTCATTCCCTCCTGCAGCCGTACGTATTCGGTGGTCATGATGCTTCCGGCGGAATCCTCCGGATACTTCAGAAGCTCGTTGATCTCCCGGCGTGTAACGGGATCCGTATTCTTCAGAATACGCTTTACCACATTTGCAGGCATTTCCTCGATCATATCGACGGTATCATCGAGGAACAGATTCTCGATGATGAAGTTCAACTCCTTATCGGAGAAGGCGTGGATCAGGGTCTCCTGTGTGTCGGCCTCCAAGTAGGAGAAGGCATCCGCAGCCAGCTCCTTCGGGAGGATGCGGTAGGCGATGGGGAGTTCCTCGTCATCCAGCTCGCTGAGGATCTCGGCCAGGTCGACCTCGTTCTGCTCGGACAGCAGCTCCCGTGCTTCGTGCAGCTTTCTGTCCTTCAGAAGCTGTACCAGGTGTTCCATATCGAATTCATCGATGTCGAAGGCCTTGGTCTCGACTCTTTTTGTATCCTGATTTTCCATGGAGTATCACCTCCTGTTCTGTAGTATTGTGTGCCGTTTCTCACACGGAGTATGGCGGTCTTCAGTCTCCATATGAAAAAGGACACCGACAGTTCTGTCGGTGTCCTGTAATATCAATTCCGGTTTTCATACCGCGGCTATTTCGTGCCCGTAGAACCGAAGCCTCCGGTTCCGCGCTCCGTCTCGGACAACGCATCCGCTTCCTCAAACACACCCATGATATAGGGCGTGATCACGAGCTGCGCGATCCGCTCTCCGGGCTCAATGGAAGCATCCTGAGGTGAATGGTTATGCAGGGCAACCAGAACCTCACCACGATAATCTGAATCGATAACACCGACTTTGTTTGCGGGGGCAAGCCCCTTCTTACTGGCGAGACCGCTTCTGGCATAGATCAGACCGGCATAGCCCTCGGGAAGCTCCATGGACAGGCCGGTAGGGACCAGAACGGTTTCACCGGAGTGAATCACAACATCGCTGTCAATGCAGGCATAAAGGTCTGCACCGGCAGCGTTAATAGACCCGTAAGTCGGGATCGCGGCATTCGGTTTCAGTTTTCGGATATTCACAGGTATCTGCTTAACCATAGAAATTTCCCTCGTCTTTCCAAAGCACCACCTCGCCGGCGGCCCTGGATTTCGGTATGTCGATGATCCGCTGGTTGGAAGAACCGCGGAAACGCAGCTTAAGGTCGAGAAGATCGATCATGAACTTCCCGTCCACCAGCACGTCAAAGAACTGAAAAAGCTCCTTGGTCACCGGCCACTTCTTCATCATATCACAGATCACATCTTTTTCATAGTCAAAACCGGTATAACACCAGATGGTTTTTTCAGGATACTTTTCCTTCACCTGTTCGATCAGGGGAAGAAGCCCCTTCTGATTCACGAATTCCAGAGGCTCTCCTCCCAGCAGAGTCAGCCCCCTGATGTGGTTCGGAGCCAGAGCCTCCAGTATTTCATCAATGGTTTCCTGTGTAAATGTCTCGCCGAAGTTGAAGTCCCAGGCTTCTTCATTAAAGCACCCCTTGCAGTGATGATTGCAGCCGGAGACGAAGAGGGAGACACGGA
This sequence comes from uncultured Lachnospiraceae bacterium, assembly GCA_902797155.1. Classification (GTDB taxonomy): domain Bacteria; phylum Bacillota; class Clostridia; order Lachnospirales; family Lachnospiraceae; genus Eubacterium_Q. The sequence continues at coordinate 1,741 of CADBRW010000141.1, read as the reverse complement.
CCCCCGGTCCGTTTGCGATATCGTTTTTCTTGATCTTGGCGTATTTCATAAGTAACCCCTTCAGAGAGTAAAAAAGCGGCTGACCGACGTGAAGCCGGCCGGCCGCTGGATAAACATTTTAGAGATGCAGTACCCTGGATTTGATCTCCTTGGTCTTGCCTACATTCCAGAAGTTCTCGCCCAGATATCCGCAGGTGCGGCGGGTAACCGTCATCTTGGAATGGTTCTTGTTGTGACACTGCGGGCATTCCCACTCATTGTCATCGTTGATCTTGATCTCTCCGTCATAACCGCAGATATGGCAGTAATCGGATTTGGTATTGAACTCGGCATACTGGATATTGTCATAGATGAAACGAACCATTTCAGCCAGAGCGTCCAGATTGTTTGCCATGTTCGGGATCTCAACATAGGAGATACATCCGCCGGAGGAGATGGGCTGGAACTGAGCCTCAAACTTGAACTTGCTGAAGGCATCGATGTCCTCACGCACATCTACATGATAGGAGTTGGTGTAATAACCCTTGTCCGTTACATCCGGGATGGTGCCGAAGCGTGCCTTGTCGATCCGTGCGAAACGATAGCAGAGGGACTCTGCCGGAGTACCATAGAGACCGAAGGCGATTCCGGTATCTTCCTTCCACTGGTCGCAGGCCTGGCGCAGACGCTTCATAACGCGCATTGCAAACTCAAAGCCCTTCTCTGTGGTATGGCTCTCGCCGGTCATAAGCTTCGTCAGCTCATACAGACCGATATATCCCAGGGAAATGGTGGAATAACCGTTCATCAGATACTTGTCGATCTTCTCGCCCTTCTCCAGACGTGCGATAGCGCCATACTGCCAGTGGATCGGAGATACATCACTGGTAACGCCCATCAGAGCGTTGTGACGGCACATCAGCGCTTCATAGCAGAGGTTGAGACGCTCATCAAAGATCTTCCAGAATACATCCTCGTCACCGTGTGCGATGATACCCATCTGCGGAAGGTTCAGGGATACAACACCCTGATTGAAACGTCCTTCGAACTTGTAATTTCCTTCGGCATCCTTCCAGGTGGAGAGGAAGCTGCGGCAGCCCATGGGTGAGAATACATTTCCTTCATAGTTCTCACGCATCTTCTTTGCGGAGATATAGTCCGGATACATACGCTTTGCGGAACATTTTACAGCCATCTCGGTGATGTAATCGTACTTTCCGCCGGAGAGGTTGTTGCACTCGTCCAGAACATAAACCAGCTTCGGGAATGCCGGAGTCACATAGACACCGACCTCGTTCTTGATACCCTCCAGACGCTGGCGGAGCACCTCCATGATGATCCGGGCATTCTCCTCGATGTACTCATCGTTGGGATCCAGATGCAGGAACAGTGTCACGAAGGGAGACTGTCCGTTGGTGGTCATCAGGGTATTGATCTGATACTGCATGGTCTGAACGCCGCTCTTCAGCTCATCATTCAGACGCTCCTGGATCATGGCTTCCAGTGTTTCATCGTCAACCTTTCCTGCGAAATTGTCCTCGAAGATCTTCTTATACTTCTCGTAGCTCTTCCGGAGGTACTTGCCCAGATGGATCATGTCCACGGACTGTCCGCCGTACTGAGAGGAAGCAACGGAAGCGATGATCTGTGTGGTTACGGTGCAGGCTACCTGGAAGCTCTTGGGGCTTTCGATCAGTTTGCCGTTCATTACCGTGCCGTTATCCAGCATGTCGCCGATGTTGATCAGGCAGCAGTTGAAGAT
>CADBRW010000140.1 GCA_902797155.1 uncultured Lachnospiraceae bacterium | reverse complement strand
TAGTGATCAATAACGGGGCTCATGAGACAGTAGGGGGAATGCCGACGGTAGCAGCAGGGTTGGATCTTACTGCCATTGCGCGCGCATGCGGATATCCTAACGCGGTCCGGGTAGATACCTTTGAGGAACTGGACCGGGAACTTGAAGCCGCGAAGCAGAAGAAGGAACTTAGCCTGATCGAGGTTGCCTGCTCCATCGGAGCGAGAGCGGATCTGGGAAGACCTACGACTACGGCGCTGGAGAATAAAGAGAATTTTATGCGCTATCTGGCGGAAGACTAAATCAGGGAATTGGAGGACGGATGATGGAAGAAATGCTGGTCCGCGGAGGCTTTCGGGAAGAAGAGCTGGCAGGATGGAAGGTGTCCGAGAAGCAGAAGAAGATATGGAATATCGAGATGATCATTGCGAAGGAGCTTCTCAGAGTCTGCAAGAAGCATAATCTGTTTATCATTGCGGGCTTTGGAACCCAGCTGGGGGCGGTTCGTCATGACGGATTTATCCCCTGGGATGACGATATGGATTTCCTCATGCCCAGAAAGGATTATGAGAAGCTGTGTGAGCTGGCGGATGAATTTGAGGATCCCTTTTTTCTGCAGACCACGAAGACGGAGCATGGACACTGGTTCCGCGGAATGGCCCGCGTAAGATATACACCCAGTACCTGTATCAATCCGCTGGACACGGATAATACGGAATGCAATAACGGGATCTTTGTGGATATCATGCCGCTGGATACACCCCCGGCTCCCGGACGGAAGCTGGCCATGAAGCTTCACCGAATGAGAGTTGTGGGCTTGAAGAAGGCCACTCTCCGCAAGCTGTATTCCAAGTATTACAAGACCTACAGAGGGAAGAAGGAGAAGCTGTACGGGATCATTTTCGCTCTGATCAGGCATGGACGTAGTATTGAGAAGCTTTCCGATGATTATGACCGCCTGTGCGCAAAATACAATAAGGCAGGGGAGAATCGGTATCGTGTCATTTCCTTTAATTATGAAAAGGGAGGCCGGTTTGATTTTGAGTACACGAAGGATGAGCTGAGACCGAGGATGTGGCATACTTTTGAGCATATGAAGGTACCGATCTCACAGAATTATGATGCATTCCTGAAGCGCACCTACAGCGATTCCTACATGGAGTTCCCTCCGATGGAGGACCGGGTGGCACAGGATAAAAATGTGGTGGATCCGGATATTCCGTACAGAGAATACATGCAGAAGATGCAATTTACAGAAGAGTAGGACTGTGGTATAATCGCCACACATTTACAACTCATTTGTGAAAGGAGAATATGTAATGAAAATGAACAGGAAGCTCGCCGTGCTGGCGCTTGCGATGGGAATGACCTTTTCCTTTGCTGCATGCGGCGACAAGAAGGACGGAGATACCGGCAGCTCGGGGGATGCATCCGTAAGCACTGAGGCAAAGCCTGAGGCTGCACAGGGGACAACATCCAGCTATGGTAGTTTCTCCGAGATCTTTATTCCGGCAGGCCTGAAGCTGGTTGAGGGAAGCCAGATCGACAAGGAGGATCAGGACAGCTTCAGTCTCCAGGATGAGGGCGGAGATTACAAGAAGTATTATATGTTCAGCGTTATGGACGAGGAAGCTGCCAAGAGCGGTGTGGAAAGCACAAAGCAGATCAACAAGGACTCCAATCCGCAGGATGTTTCCTTTACTGTGGGTGATGTGACCTGGACAGGTGTGACCTATAAGTATGGCGGAGACCTGGATGTGACTCAGGCATACGGTAAGATCGGTGATAAGTGTGTGAATGCCATGTTCTCCGGTTTTGCATATGATTCAGACACAACCAAGGCTGTTCTTGGAGGGCTGAAGAGAAAATAATATAGTTGGGGTGTAGTGAAAGGGGGTACGGTATGACAAAGGATATTGAGCTTTTTACACAAAACAGTATTAAGATCATGGAGGGGGACCGGAGGATCTACATCGATCCCTTTCAAATGCGGAGAGAACCGAAGAATGCGGATTTCATCCTGATCACACACGATCATCATGACCATTTTTCTCCGAAGGATATCGAGAAGGTTGCGTGTGAGTCCACGATACTCATCGTTCCCGAGGCCATGGTGGAAAAGACGAAGGAAGTGGAGCATCTGGTGGGAAGCATCTGCACGGTAAAGCCGGGGGAGATGTATACCTTTGACGGGCTTCGGCTGGAAACGGTGGCTGCATATAATATCGGTAAGCCCTTCCATCCGAAGGAAGCAGGCTGGGTTGGTTATATTGTGATCATTGCCGGTCACAGGATCTATATCGCCGGCGATACGGATGAGACGGCAGAGGCTCTGGATGTGATCTGTGATATCGCGATGGTTCCTGTAGGGGGAACCTATACCATGGATGCCAGGGAGGCGGCAAGGCTGGTGAACAATATCCGCCCGAAGATCGCCATTCCCACACATTACGGAAGTATCGTTGGTTCTAAGGCTGCTGCTGAGATCTTCCGGGATTCGGTGGATATGTCCATTCGTGTGGAGATAAAGATGCTATATTGATGTCGGGATTAGCAGATCCTGCTATAACGAATGCCTGCAGAGCCTTTGTCCTGCAGGCATTGCTATGAAGACCGGAAATGTATGGATAGGAGTGGTTGCTTTGAAGATCGGAACATGGACTGAATTACAGATTGACCGGATCAAGTCGGTGGGTGCTTATCTGAGTGACGGAAGGGAGGATGTACTTCTTCCGAAGAATCAGGTGCCTGAAGGAGCCAGGGAGGGAGATATGATCACCTGCTTCCTGTATCGTGATTCCGAGGACCGCCTGATCGCGACGGTTCGTAAACCCCTTTTGGAGATGGGCGAGATACGGAATCTGGTAGTGAAGTCCGTTACGGGGATCGGCGCATTTCTTGACTGGGGACTGGAGAGAGATCTCTTTCTTCCTTTCAAGGAACAGACAACCAAGGTGGTTCAGGGAAAAGCGTATCCGGTCCGGCTTTATGAGGATAAGACCGGAAGGCTGGCTGCATCCATGCGGATCTATGAATATCTGCGTACCGATCCGCCGTATAAGAAAGGTGACCATGTGAAGGGAACCATCTATCAGGTGCGGCCGGGCTTCGGCGCATTTGTTGCGACGGAGGATGGCTTTGGCGGACTGATCCACGCCAGTGAGCTGTATGACAGAGTGGCGGTGGGAGACTCCGTGGATGCACGGGTGATCCATGTCCGCGAGGATGGAAGGATGGACCTGTCTCTTCGGGATGCTATTCCAAAGCAGATGTCCGAGGATGCGGAAATGGTGGCGGATGTGATCCGCAGCTATGGGGGAACACTTCCCTTTACGGACAAGGCGGATCCGGAGCGGATCCGTGAGGAATTCGGTCTCAGCAAGAATGCATTCAAACGCGCCGTTGGGCGTTTATTGAAGGAAGGGCGGGTTGAGATCAAAGAGGATTCCATCCGTCTTATAGAGAACTGACAAGGAGGAAATATCATGAAGAAAATTATTGCAACAGACAAGGCACCTGCGGCTATCGGCCCGTATTCCCAGGCTGTAAAGGTGGGGAACCTGCTTTTCACATCGGGTATGATCCCTATCGATCCGGCCACGAATACGCTGGTTGAGGGCGGCATCGAGGTACAGGCAAAGCAGGCCTTTGAGAATCTGAAGCAGCTGCTGATCGCTGCGGATTCCGGACTGGAGCAGGTGGTGAAAACGGTTGTGTTCATCAAGAATATGGATGATTTTGCAAAGGTGAATGAGATCTACGCCACATTTTTTACTGAGAAATATCCGGCCAGAAGCTGCGTAGAGGTGGCGCGTCTTCCGAAGGATGTGCTGATCGAGGTGGAAGCCATCGCCGAGTGCTGATGGTGATCGGGCAGTTTATCTTGGAGAGGAAGAAACATGAATAACGTTCAATACAGTAATGCCACGCGTGGCAGCGAGGTGGTGATCGAAACTGTCAGGAAGAGACAGAAGGGGCCCATGATCCTTTTCCTGATCCTGACAGGTTTCTTTCTGGTGTTGGGAATCCTGGGATTCATCATTCAGAATTATGTGATGGTGGCCATCACGATCATGTTCATATGGCCGTTTCTGATCCCTGCCATCATTTTCATCGTTCGGTACAAGAACCCGATGAAGTGTAAGCCGCTGAAGAAGAATCCGGCGGTGCTGAAGCAGGCGGACTGGATGTTTGCAAATATGAGCTATCAGGATGAAATGATCATCATTTCGCCCAACTTCTTTGCACCGAAGAGTGATCCGGCTGCGATCATTCCGGTTCAGGAGGTGCTGCTCATGTTTAAGAGAGTGGTGTCCACAAACCTCAGCACCATGTACTTCTGGGTGGTTGAGACGGTTCGGGGAACCGTGAATATCCAGTATACGAAAGCTCAGGAGGAGCAGGTGAACCAGTGTGTACAGATGGTTACACCCATGTGCCCTTATGTGAGAGTGGGGCATAACCAGGAAAACCTGAATTATATGGAATATATGCGGACCATGTGGGAGCAGACGCAGAAGAATCAGGGGACGATGTGATGTCGTAAGGCAAAAGCCGCTTCCGTGGCAGAAGCGTTTTTGATGTGGTTTAAAAAACGGGGACGTTCCGGATTATCCGGAGCGTCCCCGTTTTGATGGTTTATGTAACAATTTTGTAAAGGTGACAGGCACCTATTATGTTAACCTACGTAGTTCAGCGGATTAACCGGTGTTCCGTTTACCCAGATCTCGAAGTGGAGATGGGGACCGGAGCAGATGCCGGTCATTCCGGAATATCCGATCACGTCTCCTGCATTTACATGGTCGCCGGCACCGTAGCTTCCGAAACCGGAAAGATGCTGATACAGGGATGTGATCCCGCCACCGTGGTCGACACGGATGTAATTGCCGCGGGCACCGCTGTAGCTTGTGTACATGACGGTTCCGCCTGCCATGGCCACTACGGAATTTCCGATTCCTACGCCGACGTCGATGGCCTGATGATAGGTGGTCGCACCGGCTACCGGAGCGGAACGGTTACCGAAATAGGATGTGATATGGTGGCTGGCAGGGCAGGGCCATACCCAGCCTGTATCATTGTAGGTCGGTTCCGGTTCCTGGTATTTGTCATCGGAGCTGTCGGAGCTGCTGGAGCTTTCAGAGCTGCTGGAGCTTTCTTCCGAACTGCTGGAGCTTTCGGAACTCTCAGAGGATTCGGAGGCGCGGGCGGCTTCTTCGGCAGCCTTCTTCTTTGCGGCTTCCGCTGCAGCGCGTTTGGCGGCTTCCTCTCTGGCCCGCTTTGCTTCTTCCTGTTTTCTGCGGTATTCCTCTTCCAGACGCTGGATCTCAGCATTTCCTTCAGCAATCAGAGCTTCGTACTCGTTGATCTCACCTTCGGTTTCGGAGATCATGTCGGAATATTCCAGAAGCTTTTCCTTCTTTCCGTCCTGCATTACCTGCAGTGCGTCCTGCTCGGCTTCGGTATCGGCCTTGACCTCTTCAACCTCAGCCAGCTGCTCCTCCAGCTGTGCCTTCTTCTCGGCAACCTCCCTGGAGATCTGGATCAGATCGCTGAGCTGTTTCTGGTCATAGACGGAAACCTGCTCTACATATTCGGACTGATTTATGATGTTGGAGAAATCATCCAGGGCGATCAGTGCGTCCATATAATGAATCTCACCGTTTTCGTAGGAATAGGCGATTCGTTCCTTCATCCGATCATACTGATTCTCCTGTGCGATCAGTGCGATCTGAAGCTCGTTCTTTGTGACGGATGATTTGGCCTGCAGTGTATTTCTCTTTGCGGTCAGTTCGTCGATCTTGCCCTGATATTCGGCAATTTCGTCGTCAAGCTCGGAGATGACGGAGCGGATATCGTCCGCTTCGCTGTTCAGGTTGTTCAGCTTACTTTCTGCTTCTTTCTTTTTCTTTTCCCGTTCCTCGTTCTTCTCCTTAATCTCGTCAATGGACTCGTCCTGAAGTGTGGCAGCGGTCACGGGAGATGAAGGGATTGACGGAAGGGTAAGCGCAGTCGCCAAAATGCAGGCTGTGAGTACCCGTTTTAACTTACGCATGAAATTCCTCCTTTTGGAGATCTATTGAAATATGATATGTAACATTTTCGTAACATTTACACTATACCACAGGTTGGGTATTATGTAAATCTTTTTTTGTATCCTAGGAGAAAAAAGATGTATTTCATCTGCAAGAGTTGGTAAAATGGTATTCAGACGGATATTCAGGCTATGTCCGAAGAAGGGAGAGGCCGATAATTATGATCGAAATGAAAAATGTGACAAAGACCTATGGGAAAAATGCACCGGCGGTGAATGATCTGTCTCTGACCGTGCGGGACGGGGAGATCGTGGGATTCATCGGGCCCAACGGGGCCGGGAAGACTACGACCATCCGTATGCTGACGGGGATACTTCGCCCGGATAAGGGGGAGATCACCATTAACGGCATGCCCATGGCACCGGATGCGCTGGAGGCGAAAAGGATCGTCGGGTATATCTCCGATAATCCGGACATGTTCCTGAAGCTGACGGGATATGAGTTTATCGGTTTTATTTCGGACATCTATGGGGTGTCAGAGGAGGACAGAAAGTCCAGGACGGCTTATTTTGCAGAGCAGTTTGGCATGACGGAGGCCCTGGGCGACCGGATGCAGAGCTATTCCCACGGAATGCGGCAGAAGGCCATGGTGATCGCTGCACTGGTTCACGATCCCGCAGTCTGGATCCTGGATGAGCCCATGATCGGTCTGGATCCGCAGTCGGCCTTTCATCTGAAGAGGATGATGCGGGAGCATGCAGACAAGGGGAACAGTGTGCTTTTCTCCACCCATGTACTTGAGGTGGCAGAGAAGCTCTGTGACCGCGTCATTATTATCGCTCATGGACAGAGCAGGTTCCAGGGGACTTTGGAGGAGCTGAAGGAGAGTGCCAAGGGGGATGATCTGGAACAGGTATTCCTGGAGATCATGAAAGAGGATACGGTATGAGAAATTTTCGACGCCTGGAGAAGGTATTTCTAAAAGATATCGCATATGATCCGCCGAAGGACAGAGGAAGAAGGATCCAGATCCTTGCACTGTCGATCTTTGCCCTGGTCGGGATCATGATCCCGGTTGCAGTGGGGAGCGGGTTCTTCACGGCCATGATGACGGATACCCTGACTTTCATCGGTCGGGAGGATTTCGGCCTTGTACTGATGTATCACCTGATCGGCATTTTTACCATGGTGTTCGGTATCAATGTCATTTTCAACGAGCTTTATTTTTCCACGGATATCGACCGGCTGTTGCCCCTGCCGCTTCGCGGACGTGAGATCGCAGGCGCAAAATTTGCAGCGGCCTATCGCATGGAAAATATCATGCAGTTCATCATGATCCTGGCGTGTACTATCGGATTCGGAGTCGGGACGGGAATGCCGCTGTACCGCTGGCCCTTCGCGATCCTTTTCGGTTTTACGCTGTCGCTGATCCCCATGCTGTATTGCGCCATCATCGGAATCCTGCTGATGGCTTTCACCCGGGTCGTAAAGTCCAAGGATACGGTACGCCGTATCTCCGTCATTTTCATGCTGGCGGTTTTCGCTCTTGGAGGACTGGCACTGACTTCGCTGAAGGATCTGGACCTGAACGACTGGATCCTGAATATGGCCGGGCAGCCTGTCCCGTTCCTGAATATAATGAATGTGGTGTTCTACCAGAATACGCTCATGGTGGATTTCCTCCACAATGGAAGCTGGATCGCACTTTTACTATATATACTGCTGCATCTGGCGTTGCTGGGACTGTTCATTCTGGTATCTGACCGGTTCTATATCAATTCGGTCAGCAGGCTGGGAGAGGGGACACACCGCGCCAGGAATAAGGCGGTGCATATGGACAGGGCGCTTCAAAGAAAGAGCGTCTTTGTCAGCTATATGAAGAAAGAATGGAGGATCCTCCGGCGAACGCCGGTGTTCTTTACGAACTGTATTCTGATCACCATGATCTGGCCGGTATTCATGGTGATCACGGGGGCACTGACAGGTACATCCATGACTCCGTCGGCACTGAATGAGAAGATCGGGGACGGAAATACCGGATTTGCGCTGGGAGCGATGATCACGGCAATCGCGGCACCTCTGATCATGGGAGGCATGAACAGCCTTGGTTCGAATGCATTCTCCAGAGAGGGAAAGCATTATGAAGTGATCCGGTTTCTTCCCGTGGCGGTTTCCGTACAGTGGAATGCCAAGGCGGCCATCGGAGTGCTGGTCACCTTCTTCGGAACTGCGCCGTTCCTTCTGATCTTTGGATTCTACGCAGGCGTTCCGGTACTGCAGATCCTGCTCTATATCCTGCTTTCGGCTGCAGCCTCCTTCGCAGTGACCTATCTGGGAATGCTGCTGGATTCTGTGAACCCGAAGCTGGTGTGGGAGGATGCGCTTTCTGCCCTTCGGGAGAACTACAACACCTTCTTCGGCATGGCGGTTGCCATCGGCATGGCGGCGGTTCTTGGCGGACTGGCAGTTGTGCTTCATACGGTACTGCATCTTACGGTACTGCTTACCGGATGCATTTTGCTGAGCCCGCTTGTGCTCATTTGTTTTCTGCTATATCGCAGAAGCATGACCCGCGGAGTCGAGAACGTTCTTCATGTGGGAAGTGAATAAATTTACGGGGTCAGACCCCATTACAGAACTGTTACATTTCGATGTAACAATTCTGTAATGGGGTCTGACCCCGTAAATTACCAGGTTACGTAGAATACATTTCCGGTTGCGGTTGCTTCTGCACGGATATTTCCTTTGTGAGCCGTGACGATGCTTTCTGCGATGGAAAGCCCCAGGCCATATCCGGAGGTCTTCTCACGGGAGCTGTCAGCACGGTAGAAACGGTCGAAGAGGTGTGAGATCTCTTCGGCGGTAAGCGGAGTTCCTTCATTTTCTACAGAAAGTCGAATCTGTTTCTTTCCTCCGGTCTTATCACGCCTTAGTGAAACTGTAACGGTAGAAGCGTCGCTGCTGTATTTCAGGGCATTATCGATGAGGATCTCTGTCAGTCTGCGGAGCAGGGTACGGTCTCCGTTTATGGTGAGGTCCGGTTCTACTTCGGAGTTCAGCGTTTTTCCGGCCTCAAAGAAAATGGATTCCCAGGTGAGGAGAGCGTCTTCGACAATTTCGCTGAGGGAGATCTCCGTGAAATTCTCCGGATGCTGTCCCACATCGCCGCGGGCCACCTCCAGCAGTTCACCGATGAGTTCCTTCATCCGAAGGCTTTCCTCCCGCAGATTATCCATTCGATGCAGGTTGCGCTGCAGCCTGCTGAGGGACACGGTGGTCTGCTCGGCATTTGGATCAGCTTCGTCAACCAGCTTCTGGAGAGAGCGGTCCACCATGTCTGTGTTCGACATGATGACGGTCAGAGGAGTCTTCAGCTCGTGGGAAGCGTCTGCCACAAAGCGCCGCTGATCGTTCCAGGCCCGTTCCACAGGCCGCATGGTTATGCGGGAAAGCCAGAGGCTGAGGAAAAACATGACCAGGATGACTCCCAGGCTGATCCATACGGAATGCCACAGATCACTGCTCAGGATGGACCTTTCATTGGAAATGTCCGCAAATGCCACGGCTACGGTGCCGTTCTCCAATTTCTTTCGCATATAGCGAAGATTGTGGTCTTCGATCTGGCCGTCGTCTTCCTTTTTCTCGATGGCCGATCTTACCAGGCTTTCCACATCGGTACTGTCTATGAAGAAAATGTTGTTTCGTTCGATGGATACGGATCCGTCCGTATTGTAAAACGCCAGAAGGATCGCAACACGGTCCTGCCGGTCCTTAAAGTCGGAGATACGATATCCCTTGTCCTTTTTATTTGAATCATCATCCGACCGGTTTTTTCGCTGTGTCGAGAGTTCGTCGGAGGAGGGGACTTCAGGGAGATCGGGAGGAGTCATGTCATCAGGAACATCCATGCCTCCCGGGAAACCGGGAAGACTTTCCTTGCCTCTGTCCCATGGGAAGGAAGCGGTGTTCAGTGCCTGCTCCAGAGCGGTCCGGGAATCTGATTCCATGGTCTTTTTGGAACTGATGTACTGGACACCGAAAATAGACAACAGGAAAAGCACCACGATGGTCATCATCGTGATGATAAACTCAATACGAAGCTTCCGGAGAACAGGGTTGACCTTCTTCGGCTCCTTCTTTTTTTTCCGGATTGTGTCAGTTGTTTCGCTCATGATCGTGAATTAGGATTCGTCCAGATGATAGCCGACCTTGCGGACGACGGTGATGGATACTTTTGATTTCAGTGCGGTAAGCTTCCGGCGAAGGAAGGAGATATAGGCTTCCACGTTGTTGTCGCCGGCATCGGAATCGTAGCCCCAGATCTTGTTGATCAGTGTCTCCTTCGAAAGAATAGTCTTGCCGTTGATCATCAGATAACGCATCAGCTCGAATTCCTTGGCATTCAGCTTAATGGATTTCTCTCCGCAGGACAACTCGCAGGAGGAGGGAGAGAGGGTTAGATCGCCGAAGGTGACATTGTCCGGTACGAAATCGGTCTTACGGCGCATGATGGCGTGAAGCGTCGCCACAAGCTCTTCATTTTCAAAGGGCTTTGTGAGATAGTAGTCGGCACCGAGGTTCAGGCCCTGCACCCGGTCCCCCAGTTCGGTCCGGGCAGTCAGCATGAGAACGGGAGTGGAGATTCCCTCCTCCCGAAGCTGCTTCAGGATGTCGAAACCGTTCATTCCCGGCAGCATCACATCCAGAACGATGGCATCGTAGATGCCGGAGGCGGCATCATAAAAGCCGTCTTCTCCGTCATTTTGGATATCTACGGTATCACCGGCCTCTTCAATAATGTCGGCAATGGTTTCCGCCAGCCTTTTTTCATCTTCAACGACAAGAACTCTCATTTGGCACTTACCTCCGCCAGCTCATAGCTGAAAAATGACCGAGCACCCTTTGTTTTCCGCGCTGCAATGAAACTGGCAAAGGGCTTCTCAATATATGCGTTAAAGTCCCGTACTGCGGCGTTATGCTTTGCTGCCGTGCCGATCAGCTCAGTGCGAAGGGTATCGAACCGCTCGATCAGAGGCTTTAATTCTTCATCTTCCTTAAGCTCCGGATGCTCCTCCAGGATCTTATCCAGCTCATTTCTGCGCCGGTGAAGCTCGGTGTGGTTTGCCATTTGCAGAGAAGGGGGCATTCCGAGAGCCAGGGCCAGCTTCTTCGTCATATCCTCGTCCAGGGAGATTTCCTTCTTCTGCAGGATCTCGGTGATCGTGTCAAAGATATGATTCCTGTCCCAGATAAGAGTATCTATGTCACCGGCCAGATTTCTGGCCGCTCCGTCCAGTTTGGTCACCTTGCTGACGGTATGAATGTAGAACCAGCCGGCAGCAATAACGATGATAAGGATGATGATTCCGGTAATACCCACGGGGATACCTCCCTTTCCTATGTATTATTCCCTTGAATTTTATCACATTTTCCTATAGAATAGAATAGGTTTTTCATGACGAAGAAGAAAAGGCGGAAGACGAATGTCAGAAGTAATGAATACAAAGAGGATCATTGCCCGCAGTCTGAAGGAATTGTCGGAGGAGAAGCCCTTTGACAAGATCTCGGTGGGAGAGATCGCTGCCAGGAGCAATGTGAACCGGCAGACATTTTATTATCATTTTCAGGATAAATATGATCTGCTGAATTGGATCTACAGAGAGGATTATTTCCTTCCGAATATGCAGGGTATCACCATGGAGAACTGGGATGTGTGCCTGGGAGGAATCCTGGAGTCCGTAAGCAGGGACCGGTCCTTCTGCATCAATACGATACGTCATACGGAATCGGATGTAAGGGAGGTTTTCCTTAAGGATACGGAGCATATTTTTGATTCGGCCATCATGTATCTTCGGGCTCAGTCCGAGGAGAATGACAGGACATTCCGTCATATGGATCCGGAGGAGCAGCGGTTTATCGCCCGGTTCTTTGCATACGGGGTCTGTGGGATGCTGATCGAGTGGATCGAGCATGGAATGAAGGATGAACCGAAGACCGTTGCGAGCAGGATGCGCATGCTGCTGGACACCTGTAAAGAGCTTGCATACAAGCAGGCCAGCAGGGAAATACAGGATTCGCAATGACAATTCTCTAAAAATGTAAAAAATTCTGTCATATCTGTGTAATTGTATAATGATAAAAAACACCTCGGGATTTATAGTATACATGAGCCGGAAGTTATACATTTCCGGCAAAATGTATGAATAATCTGGAGGTGTTTTTGTATGAATGGCTTTGGACGAGCGGTCGTAAGACTGCGGATTCCGATCCTGATCATAGCGGTACTGCTCCTGATTCCGTCTGCGATCGGGTATCTGAACACCAGAACCAATTATGACATCCTGACCTATCTTCCGAAGGAGATAGAGACCATGAAGGGGCAGGAGATCCTGGCGGATGATTTCGGGACCGGAGCCTTCTCCATGATCGTCGTGGAAGGCATGGATGAGAAAGATATCAAATCCATGGCTGAGAAGATAGACCAGGTAGAGCATGTTAGGAAGGTCCTCTGGTACGGATCGCTGATGGATATCTCGATCCCCGTGGAGCTGCTTCCCGACAAGTATGCTAAGGTACTGAAGAACGGGGATGCGACACTGATGATCGCCATCTATGATTCTACCATGTCCTCCGATGCCACCATGAAGGCTATCGAGGATATCCGGAAGATCACGGATGAGAGGACCTATATCAGCGGAATGTCCGCACTTATCGTAGATACCAAGAACCTCTCGGACAAGGAAGTTCCCATCTATGTGGTCATTGCTTCGGTCCTGTGTCTGATCGTTCTGTCGATCACCATGGATTCCTTCCTGATCCCGCTGTTCTTCCTGCTGAGTATCGGCTTTGCAGTCATTTACAATCTGGGTTCCAATTTCATACAGGGGGAGATCTCATACCTGACTAAAGCCCTTGCTGCGGTTCTGCAGCTGGCGGTCACCATGGATTACTCCATTTTCCTCTGGCACAGCTACTGTGATCAGAAGAAGACACACGAAGATAAGAAGGAAGCCATGGCCGTTGCCATTAACGATACGCTTTCTTCCGTAGTGGGCAGTTCCATAACCACGGTGGCAGGCTTCGTGGCGTTGATGTTCATGAGCTACACCATGGGTCTGGATATGGGTATCGTCATGGCAAAGGGCGTCATCATCGGCGTGATCTGCTGTGTAACACTGCTCCCGTCGCTGATCCTTATATGCGACAAGGCCATCACGAAGACCTCACATCGTGCGCTGCTTCCGAATTTCTCGGGAATCAGCAAATGGATCGTGAATCATTTCTATATCGCACTGATCCTGTTTGCGGTACTTATCGTTCCGGCATACTACGGACAGTCGCACAACGAGGTATACTATAACCTGGACACCGGACTTCCGGAGGATTTGGCGTGCATTGTGGCAAATGAGAAGCTGCAGGAGAAGTTCGAGATGAACTCCACGCATATGGTGATGATGGACAGTAACATCAACTCCAAGGAGGTCAACAAGTTTACAGACGAAGTAAAGAAGGTGGACGGCGTAAAGGCGGTTGTGGGAATCGATTCCCTGCTGGGTCCCCTTTTCCCGAGAGATATGATCCCGAAGAATCTGGCATCCGTTCTGGATAACGGAGAATACCAGCTGATCTTCATCCTGTCGGAGTACAGGGTGGCGACAGACGAGGTAAATTCCCAGTGCGATGCCATTAACGAGATCCTGGACCGCTACGATACCAAGGGTATGCTGATCGGTGAGGCACCGTGTACACAGGATCTGATCAAGATCACGGACCGTGATTTCAAGGTCGTAAACTGGGTTTCGATCCTGATGGTCGGTGCGATCATCCTGGTGGTATTCCGATCCGTTACACTTCCGGTGCTGCTGGTTGCAGTGATCGAGTTTGCGATATTCATTAACATGGGAATTCCGTATTATACGGATACGACGCTACCATTCATCGCATCTATCGTAATCGGAACCATACAGCTGGGCTCCACGGTAGACTACGCGATCCTGATGACGACAAAATACAAGAATGCACGGAATGCAGGCCTGATGAAGAAGGAGGCCGTGACCTCCGCACTTACGAATTCCATGTCATCCATCATTGTAAGTGCATTGTCATTCTTTGCGGCAACAATTGGTGTCGGTCTGTATTCCAAGATCGATATCATCAGCTCCCTCTGCACACTTATGGCAAGGGGCGCGATCATCAGTATGTTTGTAGTAATTCTTCTCCTTCCGGCGGTGCTTCGGGTCTTCGATCCGATCATCATCCATACTTCCATGGGCTTCCGGGGAGTTAAGAAGGGACAGAAACAACAAGTAGAAAGGCAGGGCGAGGTGTTATGATGAAGAACCGTAGAAAGAAGATTCTTGCAGGCGTGCTTTCCGCATCCATGTTGCTGGGACTTGCAGGCTGCGGATCAGAAACCAAGCAGGCAGACAAGAATACGGCGGCGGAACCGTCAACGGAAGCAGCAACGGAGACCGTGATCGGTTCAAGTGAAGAGGAACTGTCCGATCTTCTGAATGTATCACTGAATCTGGACGATGCATTAAACGGTGAGAAGGATGAGACCGTTTATGTGATGGCAGATGCGTACGGAACCAAGAAGTCTGTTGTTGTCAGTGAATGGCTGAAGAACTCGGCACAGGCGAACGAGATAAAGGATAAGAGTAATCTGACCGAGATCGAGAATGTAAAGGGTGACGAGACATTTACACAGAACGGGGAAGAGGTCGTATGGCAGGCAAATGGGAATCCCATTTACTACCAGGGAAAATCCGATAAGGATATCCCGATTGGTGTAAAGGTCAGTTACACATTGGACGGAAAGCCCGTAAAGGCTGAGGAGCTGGTGGGCGCCAAGGGTGTCGTTAAGATCCGCTTTGATTATGAGAACAAGGCAAAGGAAGGCAATGTATATGCGCCGTTCCTCTGCGTATCCGGTATGCTCCTGGACGGCGAGAATTTCTCCGAGGTCAGCGTTTCCAGCGGTAAGGTCATCGCAGACGGTACCCGGTTTATCGTAGTCGGCCTGGCTATGCCGGGACTTCAGGAGAGTCTGGATCTGAAGGAGGATTCGGAGATCAATATCCCCTCTTATGTGGAGATCACCGCAATTGCAACGAATTTCTCCATGGATATGTCCCTTACCTTTGCAACTCCTTTTGTTCTTTCGGAGGATGCCATCAACCTCAATCTTGATGAGCTGAAGGATAAGGTTCATGAGAAGGCAGAACAGTTTGAAAACGGTATGGATCAGCTGGCTGAGGGTGTTGCAGCCTACACCAATGGTGTAAACCAGTTGGCAGGCGGTATCAATCAGGTGGACAGCGGAGCAAAAGAGCTTTCCAATGGCGCAAAGAAGCTGGATGAGGGTGCCAAGAGTGCCAAGGAGGGTGCTTCCAAACTGGCCGACGGTGCAAATAAGCTGAACAATGCGGTAAAGGATCTGAATCTGCCCAGCGTGGATGATGCGAATACAGAAGCAACGGAGGCACAGAAGAAGGCAGCTACCACGGCAATCCAGACAGCGGTTGAGAAGCAGGGCTACACTTCTGACAAGGTGACAGGTGCCATGACCAAGGGCGTGACGGATTCTCTTTCCTCGGCACCGTCCTTCGCAGCATTGTCCAAGGCAGGAACCGAGACAAAGCAGGCAGAGATCATTCAGCAGGAAGCGGCAAAGGCAGGTGCGTCATCCGTAACAGATGATCTGAAGAAGGAAATTGCCCAGAAGGCCAAGGAAGAAGCAACGAAGTCCGTAACAGACGAAGTAAAGCAGACGGCTGCACAGGAGGCGGCGGAAAAAGCACCGCAGGCTGCCAAAGCTCTGACGCCTTCCGATATCCAGAACGATCCCAATTATCAGCAGATCTATGCAGCAGTTGAGACACCGGTTAAGAAGCAGGTTACGGTTGCGGTTGTGAACGCTTATCTTGCTCAGCATCCGGAACTGGGGTATGCAACCTACGATGAGCTTCCCGCACCGGTTCTGGAGCAGATCCTGGCAAATGATCAGATCCAGGCAATGATCACTCAAAAGACAAATGAGCAGATGTCCGGAATGGCGCAGGCACTGGCGAGCGCATATACCGCCGGCTATGGAAAAGGCTACGGTACCGGTTATGGTACCGGCTACTGCTATGGCTACGGCAATGGTTACGGTAACGGCTACGGCCTTGGCTACGGCACAGGCTACGGTACCGGTTATGGTACCGGCTATGGTACCGAATACGGTAAGCTGGCAAAGGAATTCAAGGCATTTACCGACAGCATGTCCAAGAACCTGAATAATAATCTGACACCGATCCTCACAGCTATGTGCCAGGCATATGCAGCAGCAGGTGTAAACTATGGTATCGATCAGACACTGGCAGCAGTTGATCAGAAGCTTGCAGTATTCGAGCCGAAGATCAAGCAGCTGAAGGCAGCGACCAAGCAGCTGGCAGAAGGCAGCGGTCAGTTGAACCAGGGACTGGGAACTCTCGCTGACGGAACAGGACAGCTTTCACGTGGGGCTTCCCAGCTGTCCAACGGAACTTCCCAGCTTCGCAGCGGCGCAAGCCAGCTTACTGCAAACGGACCGAAACTCTCCAGTGGTGCAGACCAGCTGAACAGTGCTACAGGTCAGATCATGGACGGTCTGGATAAGGCTATGGACAAGGGTCAGGAATTCATGGACAAGTTCGAAGAGATCCGTAAGGCAGGACAGAGCTATCGGAGCTACGGCGGTGTCAGTGATGAAATGACAAGCAACGTAAAATATATCATAAAGACAGACGGAATCACAGCTGAGTAAGCCGTGTTCCACAGCAGGGGTCAGACCCCGTTACAAAATTGTTACGTATGCATGTAACAGTTTTGTAATGGGGTCTGACCCCCTTTCGCTGTCCGCTCAAAAATGGTTCCTTCAGGAGCGAAAATGTGATATAATGTTATGAGTTTTTTACTGCAGGGGGTGCAGTGATACGATAGTAAGGAGGAGAAGGCATTATGGCGGAACAACTCTACGAGAACCGGGAACTGTCCTGGCTTAGATTCAATGAGCGTGTATTGGAGGAGTCAGAGGATGAGAGGACGCCGCTTTGTGAGCGTCTCAGTTTCATTTCCATATTCCAGACCAATCTGGATGAATTCTTCATGGTGCGTGTCGGTTCCCTTCATGATGAAATGCTGCTGAAGGACAATGCAAAGGAGAATAAGACGAAAATGACGGCTGAGGAGCAGCTGGAGGCGATCCGGGAGCGTGTTAAGGAGCTTACGAAACGTAAGGATGTCTCCTATGCAAACCTGATGGGCCGTATGGAAGGGGAAGATATCCATCTCATCAACTTCCAGAAGCTGGATGAGAAGCAGGGAGCGTATCTTCAGACTTATTTCGAGCAGGAGATCATGCCGCTTTTGTCTCCTATTACCGTCAGCAAGAAGCAGCCGTTTCCGTTTATCAAGAATAATGAGATCTGCGCTGTAGCCGTTCTTACGCCCAAGAACAGTAAGGCGAAGAATCCGAAGACCAGGATCGGTATCGTGCCCTGTAACAATGGCATGTTCCGCCGCCTGATCCAGATCCCCGGAAGCAAGGGGTATTTCATGCTGGCTGAGGAACTGATCTTGCATTTCCTGCCCAGTGTATTCCAGGGCTATCATATTGTCAGTAAATCCCTGATCCGTGTAACACGGAATGCGGATATCGATGCGGACAAGGTTTATGATGAGGAGCTGAATTATCGGGATCATATGGCTGAGGTCATCAAGCAGAGAAGAAAGCTGACGCCCATCCGTATGGAGTATACACGTGATCTGGACAAGCAGGTACTGACCCAGATGAAGAATTTCCTGAAGATTGACAAGGATATGATCTTCAAGACGAAATCTCCGCTGGATCTGTCATTTGTATTTGATATTCAGGACATTCTTCGTCAGAAATCAGAACTGTTCTTTGAGAAACGGATCCCGCAGAGATCTCCCATGCTGGATGAGACGAAGCCGCTGCTCCCGCAGATCGCAGAGCAGGATAAGCTCCTTTCCTATCCGTATGAGAGCATCCGTCCCTTCCTGAATATGCTTCATGAGGCGGCAAATGATCCGGATGTTGTTTCCATCAAGATGACGCTTTACCGTCTGGCAAAGCAGAGCAAGGTAGTTGAAGCGTTGGTGGAAGCGGCCGAGAACGGTAAGCAGGTTGATGTGCTTGTGGAGCTGAAGGCCCGCTTTGATGAAGAGAATAATATCGAATGGTCCCGTATGCTGGAGTCCGCAGGCTGCCATGTGATCTATGGCCTGGACGGGCTGAAGGTCCACTCCAAGCTGTGTCTGATCACCAGAAAGACCGGGGACGGCGTGCAGTATATCACCCAGATCGGAACCGGAAACTACAATGAGAAGACAGCCCGTCTTTATACGGATGTATGCCTTATGACTGCAGATGAGAAGATCGGCGCGGAGGCTGCCAGAGTATTCCAGGCTCTGTCCCTCGGCGAAGTGATGAAGACCACGGAACATTTGCTGGTGGCTCCCAGGTGTCTGCAGAACAAGGTGATCGATAAGATCGAGCGAGAGATCCAGATCGTAAAGGACGGCGGAGAAGGATATCTTGGCTTCAAGCTGAACTCGCTGACGGATAAGAAGATCATCGACAAGCTGATCGAGGCTTCAAAGGCAGGAGTGAAGATAGAAATGGTGATCCGGGGCATTAACTGTCTCCGCACCAAGGTACCGGGAAAGACGGATCATATCCGGACGGTTTCCATCGTGGGGCGGTATCTGGAGCATTCCCGTATCTATATCTTCGGAAAGGGCTCTCGTGAGGAAATGTATATCTCCTCTGCAGACTTTATGACAAGAAACACCGTTCGCCGTGTGGAGGTGGCCGCGCCGATTTATGACAGCGCACTGAAGGACCGCCTCAGGGCCATGTTCCGAACCCAGCTGGCTGATAATGTCAAGGCGCGGGAGCAGCAGGCGGATGGAAGCTATCCTTATGTGGAGCATGAGGAGCCTGCCATAAATGCGCAGGAAGAGCTGTATGTGGAAGCTTATAATGCGGTTGGGACTGCGCTGCCGGGAACCGAAGGCGCGGTCGTTGAAGAGTAAATCGGATTTGGAAGCCGGTGGTTGGTGACAGGGACGTCATGGAAGAGAAAAAGAAGAGAAAACATCATATGAGCATGCGGACTTTTCTGCTGATCACCATTCTTTCACTGGTTCTGATCGTAATGGCAGGTGTCAGTACAGGCGTGATCTATTTTGCAGGACAGACCGCATCCAACAGTCTTCTGGACCAGACGGAACAGCAGGCAGAGCGGCTGGCTGACCAGATCGCACTGCATCATTTTCAGATCCAGTCACCGCAGAATACGCTGGATGCTGATCTGAGCGAAACGGCCTTTCTGGCTGGAGGAAGGATTCTGGTCATTGATCAGAATTACAGGGTCCAGAAGGACACATTTTCCTTCCAGCAGGATTCCTATATCATCAGTGAGAATATCATGACGGTCATGAACGGGGATAAGGACCGGCAGAGCTGGATCCGGAATTCCTATGCAGAGGTGATCCTGCCCATTAAAAACGAGGAGGGAGAGATCATCGGCGTGATCGTGTCCACGGCCAGCACAAAACCCATCGAAACACGCTACGACACCATCGTTCGTAATACGATGATCATGGATGGCATTGTTCTGGTGGGCGTGCTTTTGGCTGTATTCCTGATCTCGAGGCTGTCGGTACGCGGACTTCGGGACATGAACCGTCGGATCGCCTATATTTCAGAGGGGAATCTGGAGGCGAAGCTTCCGGAGAAGGGCTTCCGGGAGACGAGGTATCTGGCGAAGAACTACAATGGCGTCATCTCCCAGCTGGCGGATATCGACACTACCCGTCAGGAATTTGTGTCGGATGTGTCGCATGAGCTGAAGACACCCATTACCTCCATGAAGGTTCTGGCGGAATCCCTGCTCCAGAATGACAGTGCGACCACTGAGGATTACCGGGAGTTCATGACGGATATCGTGGATGAGATCGACCGCGAGACGAAGATCATCAACGACCTTTTGGCTCTGGTAAAGACGGATAAGCAGAATGCGGTCATGAACTATGCCGATACGAACATCAACGAGCTGATCGATGTGATCATGCGCCGTGTGACTCCGCTTGCCAAGAACCGGAACATCGAGCTGACCTATGAGAGCTACAAGCAGGTAAATGCCGAGGTGGACGAGGTGAAGCTTTCACTGGTCATTTCCAATCTGGTGGAAAATGCGATCAAGTATAACGTGGACAGTGGATGGGTGCGCATCACCCTGAATGCGGACCACAAGTATTTCTATATCAAGGTGGCGGACTCCGGCGTGGGTATTCCGGAGGATGCCAAGGATAAGGTCTTTGAGCGGTTCTACCGGGTAGGAAAGGACCGAAGCAGAGATACGGGCGGAACCGGTCTCGGACTGGCCATCGCCAGAGCGGCGATCAATGCCCACGGCGGTACTATAAAGCTGTACAGCGAATCCGGAAAGGGAACTACATTTACGGTGAGGCTTCCGATCCATCAGGAGGATGTTGCAGCTCAGGATGAGCTGATCGATGAGGTAGCTGTCAGTGATAACGATGAGGGTTCGGTGGATTCGAAGGAGTAGAAGCGGAGACAGGCCGATGAGAAGGATGCATCACGGAAAACTGTATAGAAGTCTGGCCGGGATCCTTGCGGTGTCGATGCTGCTTTTTGCCAACGGATGCGGGGAGAAGGAACCGACGATCACTGAGACGGTCATTGATTCCGTGGACTCCAGTATCTCCTCCGACCGGGGAATCACGATCTATCGTGTGAAAGACCGCATGGTAGTTGCTGATGAGGAACTGTTTCAGCCGAAGCAGCCGGATTCGGTTGCAAATGCCCTGGAGGAGACCATGGGGATCCTGCCGCTTACTGACGGTGTCCGTTTTCAGGCTTATACCATGGGAAGCGGAAACGCGGTATCTCTGGTTTTCCAGGTGGATGACACGGTGAGCAAGGAATCTCTGCTTTTGGAGAAGGCAGCCGTGGTCAGTACCATCGAGCAGATCAGAAATATAGGTGCCATCACCCTGTCGATCCGTGACGGTGCAGGAGAGGTGCTGGAGGAAGGCGTCTATTCCAGTAAGTCGTTTTATTACTATGATGATGTGATCCCCACCGGGCAGAATACGGGACAGATCGTGCTGTATCTTCCGGATGAGGAGCGGAAGGAGCTGAGTCCGGTTCAGCTGATGGTGACATTGCAGCTGGATTCTTCCGTTGAGGGAGAGGTTGTGAATCAGCTGATCGAACGAGGAGCGCTTCCGAAGGGAACCCAGCTCATCAGTCTTTCCGTTACGCAGAAGATCGCATATGTGGATCTGAGCAGGGAGTTTCTGGAAGGGGCGGACCGTCTGGCCATCTATTCTCTGGTGGACAGTATCTGCAATCTTCCGCATGTGTCCGGAGTACAGATTCTGATAGACGGAGAGAAACAGGAGAAGATCGGAACAGTGGATACCCATGTGCCTTTGGTATTCTCAAAACCATAGGCGGGCATTTCCAATGTCGGAAAGGAAAATGAATGAAACGACCATTGCTGATGGTCCTGGGCATCTTCCTGCTGGGGGAGCTGGCCGGGCAGCTGATGGAAAAAAGCATATGGTACACCTGCGGGGCTGTTGCAGCCTTCGCGGTGGTTCTTTGGAGAAGCAGCAGGCTGATCGCGGAAAGAAAAACGCGATATAGCATGTTGCTTCTCCTTCTTTTTGGGCTTGGTTTCGTCTGGAACTACGGGGTGCGGCAACATGATATTGCTTCTAACCTGCGAATCCGGGAGGCTGCAGAGAAGAAAAAGGTAATTCTGGTGGAAGGAGCTGTCTCAGAGATTCGTGAAGGGTGCTTTGCTCTTCATTCCGGGGAGGGGGATCTGAGGATCCTCATGCCGTCGGATGATCGAAAGACGGACGGAAGAGATGCGGATGCAGGAGAGTACCGGGAGGCGGATGAGACCGAGAAAACCAATGAATCACGTGAATTGCGGGTCGGAGACAGGGTGAAGGTGTCCGGCATTCCGGAACGGATCCCGTCGGCAACGAACCCGGGGGCCTTTGATTCCCGTGAGTACTACGAGAGCGAGGGGATCCTGTGGCAGATGCGTCCGACCGAAATTACGGTTACGGAAAAAGGCGGTGATGTGATACGGAGTTTTCTGGGAAAGCTCAGGGACGGCTGCCGGACCAGGCTTGAGTCTATCCTTCCTGAGAAGGAAGCGGGGGTTCTCTCTGCTATGCTGCTGGGAGAACGGGCAGGTGTGGACTCGGAGCTGAAAGAGCTGTACCGGCGGAATGGGATCGCACATATCCTGGCAATTTCCGGACTTCATGTTTCGCTGATCGGTGCTGCGTTGATGGCATTGCTTGGGAGACTTGGGGCTTCCAGACGGGCGGTGTCTCTGGTTACGATCCTTTTCCTGCTTTTTTACGGGGCCCTGACCGGATTTGCACCTGCTACCATGCGGGCCATCTGGATGCTGACCACGGTGTGTCTGGCGGGCATGTTCCTTCGCACGGCGGATCTTCCCACCTCGGCAGGAGGGGCTTTGTTTCTGATCCTTGTGGTCTGGCCGTATCGAGCCACATCCTCGGGAATGCTTATGAGTTTTCTTGCGGTATGCGGAGTGATCGCAGAGGGGGAGCTGTTCAGAAGTATGTTTGCAGGAGTGAGATTCCTGTCGCTTCCCACCCGTCTTCGAAGTCCTGCCAAAAAGTTGGTGGGTATGCTGCTCTTCGGGCTGGTACTTCAGTGCTTTCTTCAACCGGTCTTAATGAGGGATTACTATGCCATCACACCATATGGCATGCTTCTGAATCTGATTGTGATCCCGCTGCTCACCATTGCGATCTGCAGCGGCGTATTGGGACTTCTCCTCAGCCTTCTGCCGGGAATGCTTCCGGTGGCGGAGGTTGTGACATTTCCATGCAAATGGATCCTCCGGTTCTACGAATGGCTGTGCAGGAACATGAGTGAAGTCCCTGGGAGTGAGATCGTGACCGGCCATATCACCACCACGGAAATGCTGGTGCTTCTTCTGCTGGGCGCTGTGCTGATATGGTTTCTGGTAAAATGGCTCGGCGGAAGAAGAGGAAGGCTGCGGCTGTGGATCTGCTATCCGGTAACGTTACTGGTGCTTCTGTTATTTCTCGCGGGAACCGCCGGCTATGCCATGATCCGAAACCGTATGCAGGGAGAGGCGGTTTTTCTGGATGTGGGGCAGGGAGACGGCTGTCTGGTCCACACAAAGAAAGGCGCGGATCTTATGATCGACGGTGGTTCCTCTTCTAAAAATGATATAGGGAAATGGGTGCTTCTCCCGGCCATGAGATACTATGGGATCTCATCATTGGACGGAATCTTTGTTTCACACTCGGATGAGGACCATATCAATGGGATCGTTGAATTGCTGGAGGCCGGGAAGGCATCAGGAGTTTGTGTGGAACATCTGTTCCTGGCAAAGGGGACGCAAATGGATGAGGGCCTGGAACGCCTTCTTTCTGCAGCAGAAAAAGCGGGAACGGAAGTAATATATCTTGCCGAGGGAGATGTGGTTGAGGTGGAGGACGTCCGGATAGAAGTGCTGCTGCCTCTTCAGAATACCGAAGGAAGCGGGAACGAGTTCTCGCTTGTGGTACAGCTTTCCCTCCCGGGAGGAGATATCCTCTGTACGGGAGATATCGGTGAAGAGACAGAGGAGGAACTGGTGAAGGTTATGGAAGTCCATGAATGTGCTCCTGAGATCCTGAAGGTTCCTCATCATGGCTCTCGGTATTCCTCATCGGAGATATTACTGAACTACCACGGCTGGTCAGGAGCACTGGCTGTCATTTCCTGTGGACGGAATAACCGCTACGGACACCCGGCAGCGGAAACTTTGGAGAGGCTGGAGGAGGCAGGGTTCATGGTCTATCGGACTGACTTGCAGGGGGCTGTGATTCTGGACCTGCCATGATTTTGTTAACGGAACGTTCATAGAATTGTCACGAAAACTGGATTGTTTTTCGCTCCTAAAAAAGGTAAGATAGTGAATAGTGCGGGCCTGGATCAAACAGGGGAGAATACAGCGGGCCCCGGGAGGAAAGAATGGCAAAGAACTGTGTTAGAGGGTGGAAGAAGATAGTGGTTCCCGCTACGGGAATTGTGCTTATGGGTGGAATGCTTTTCACACCTCTTCCTGAAATCCTCGGTGCTCAGGATGAAACTTTAGTGGTAAGAGCGGCAGGAAATCTCTCCGGGTTTCAGACCTTTGGGGATGCGACTTACTATTATGTGGGCGGAGACAGGGTTTATGGTCGGAGACAGGTTGGAACAAGATACTACTTTTTTGACCTTGAAACAGGAATTCAGCAGCAGGGCTGGGTCGTTTATGGAGCAGAAGGGAGTATCACCTATTACTTCCAGATAAATGATACGCCCGAGAATCGATATATGGTTACCGGGTGGAATAAGATTGACGGTGCGTGGTATTTCTTTGATAAGGGAAATGGCGCGCTGAAGAAGAACCAGTGGATCACGGATAGTAATACCTATGTCGGTGCGGACGGAAAGCGGGCTTCCGGTTTTACGGAAATAGATGGAGACTGGTATTATTTCATGTCGGCTACCGGAGCTATGCAGAAGGGCTGGCTCACAGTGGACGGAAAGAAGTATTATCTGGGTACGGACGGCATTATGGCCATCGGTCCTACGACTGTCGATGGTACACAGTATCTCTTTGGGACGGACGGGTCCCTGCAGACGGGAACCGTGGATTTCAGCGGCTGGAGATATGAGGTGGACGCTGACGGGGTGATCCTTTCCAGGGAGCGTCTAGTGATCATAACGGGCTGGTATGAGGAAGACAATAAGATCTATTACTATAATGAAGCCGGGAATCCGGTAATCGGCTGGAACGACATTGAGGATGCAACTTATTATTTCAATGCGGACGGTGTGCTCCAGAAGGGGCTCCAGACCATCAACAGCCAGAAGTATTATCTTGGTGTGGATGGGAAAATGTGCACAGGCTGGCAGACGATTTCCTCCGCGGTTTATTACTTTGGTGAGACCGGAGCAATGAAGACCGGATGGCTTACACTGAACACGGGAAAGTATTATCTGGATCCGACCACCGGTATCCGGCAGACCGGGCTGCAGACCATTTCCGATAAGAAATATTATTTCAATTCCGACGGTACGATGGTGACCGGATGGAAGACGCTTCAGCAGACGAAATACTATTTTGGGGAAGACGGAGCCATGCAGTGCGATGCATGGGTGACAGATCCGGCGACCGGAAAGAAGTATCGCTTCGGAACCACGGGGGCCATGCTGACTAAATGGCTTCAACTGGATGGCAAGTGGTATTATCTTGGAACGGACGGAGCAATGGTAACCGGTACACTGGTGCTGGATGACACACGCTATGTGTTTGCGGACACCGGTGAACGGATCTCAGAGGAACCGATGAACGGGTTTTTCGAGGTTGATAAAAAGCTCTACTATAACGAAGACGGTGTAAAGCACACCGGATGGCTGGAAGTAAATGACAGCACCTATTATATGGATGCCAACGGTGCGGCTGTGACGGGAACCCTGGAAATGGATGGCGTAAGATACACCTTCGGTGAAAGCGGAGCCTTAATCTCTTCCGAAGAGATACAGAGCGGCGGAAGCGGCGAGCAG
>CADBRW010000139.1 GCA_902797155.1 uncultured Lachnospiraceae bacterium | reverse complement strand
TCGGGAGCATGCCTGAATCCGTAGGGTTCCGGGCGTGGTCCAAAGAGTGAAGAGAGGGGCGGTTCCGATTCCGGAATCGCTCCTTCTTTCTATTTTCTGCTAGGAATCACGGGGGGAAAGTGGTAAAATAATTCTGTGTGTGCATTTTCACGGACGGATGGTCCGGCATGCATGAAACCGGAAATAACAGGACTTTAGGAGAAGCAGAGTGATCTGGAAGAAATTTACAATCGAAACGACTGTTGAGGCTGAGGATCTTGTGGCGGAATTTCTGGAGGAGCTGGGGTTCCCCGGCGCAGAGATCACGGATCAGGTGCCGCTTACGGAAGAGGAAATGAAACAGATGTATGTGGACGTTCCTCTGATCCCGGAGGGAGAGACGGAGACCGCAGAGGTGTCCATCTATCTGGATGCCGATAAGGATGAAGCTGCGATAGAAGAGCTGAAGAGGGCGGTGACGGAGGAACTATCCAGGATGGAGGAATACCTCCCGGTGGGAAGCAAAAGGATCACCGTGACAGAGACCTCGGACGATGCCACCTGGCAGGAGAACTGGAAACAGTACTACCGGCCCTTCCGTTTGGGAGAGGATATCGTGATAGAGCCTGTATGGGAAGAATATGCGGAGAAGAAGCCGGGGGACAAGGTGGTTAAGATATCCTCCGTTATGGCCTTCGGAACCGGTACCCATGAGACTACGAAGCTTTGTATCGAACAGCTTCGGAAGCACCTGTCGGAGGGACAGTCCGTCTTTGATGTGGGCTGTGGCAGCGGGATCCTGGCCATACTTTCGGTTCTTCTGGGGGCGGGTTATGTCCATGGTCTGGACATCGATCCCCAGGCGGTTCTTTCCAGCCGGGAGAATGCAGAGGCAAACGGCCTGTCCGGGGACAGAATCGCATTTTCCTGTGGAAATCTTCTTGCCGGAAATGTGATCGGTGCCATGAACGAAGAAGAGAAGAAGCAGTATGCCAAGTCCGGTGCGGCAGTTCTCAGTGATGAGGAACAGGAGGCGTATGAGAAGGCAAGTCTCGGATCCGGTATCGCGGCCGTGAATCCCGTACAGCTGGTGGATCTGGCGCTGGGAGAGGCGGATACGGTACCTGCCCGGACATATGATATCGTGGTGGCAAATATCCTGGCGGATGTGATCATTCCGCTTTCGGCGGTGATCCCCAACTATCTGGTTCCGGGAGGGATCTTTATCACATCGGGAATTACGGCGGACCGTGCAGAGGATGTACGGGTGGCCATGAGGAAGAACGGATTTACGGTGCTGGATACCGTACAGATGGGCGAATGGGTGTCGGTAGTGGCCGGCAGGTAGAATGTGTCTGAAATCGATGCCGGATCCCTGATCGGATAGGGTGTGAAAGGATAGAACATGCATAGATTCTTCTCAGAAGAGATCAATTCCACATCGGGTGAGATCCGTATCACCGGTTCGGATGCGCATCATGCATCCCATGTTCTGCGCCTCGCTCCCGGGGACTGTATTGAAGTGGGCTCCGGCGACGGAAGGGATTATACCTGCCGTATCACTTCCATCAGTAACGAGGAGGTGGTGGCCGTGATCGAGGACATCTCCGGAAATGCGGCAGAGCTCCCGGTACGGATCACGCTGTACCAGGGCTTCCCCAAGGGAGATAAGATGGATCTGATCCTGCAGAAAGCAGTAGAACTTGGAGCAGCACGGATCGTGCCGGTCTGGATGAAACGGTCGGTGGTGAAGATGGACCCGGCGAAAGCGGCGAAACGCCGGGATCGGTATCAGGCGATCGCGGAGGCTGCGGCCAAGCAGTCCGGCCGGGGTGTGATACCGGAGGTGGGAACCTTCCTCAGCATGAAGGAGGCCATAGAGGAAGCTGAGGGGCTGGATACGATCCTGCTTCCTTATGAGAATGCAGAGGGGATGGATACCGCCAGAAATATCGTTTCAGCCATTGCTCATGACGCAGATCATGGAGCCATCCGTACCTTAGGAATCTTTATCGGTCCTGAAGGCGGTTTCGAAGAGTCGGAGGTGCAGGCTCTGGAGGAAGCAGGAGCTAAGACCATGACACTGGGACACAGGATCCTGCGGACAGAAACGGCGGGGCTGGCATTGCTGTCGATTCTTGGGTTTTCCATGGATCGTGACTAAACGGCTGCTTCGAAAGAAATGGCCTTGATGAGTTTATTACTGTCTGGAGAGATGAATAGAATTACTATGGAAGCATATTTTGACAATTCGGCAACTACAAGGGTCTACCCGGAAACGGCGGAGCTGATGATGAAGATCATGACGGAGGACTATGGAAATCCCTCCTCTCTGCATAAGTATGGTGTGACCGCGGAGCATTATATCAAAGACGCCACAGATCAGGCGGCAAAAAGCCTTCACTGTCTGCCGGAGGAGATCCTCTTCACCTCCGGGGGAACGGAAGCAAACAACCAGGCGCTCATCGGAACGGCACTGGCAAAGAACCGTCTGGGCAAGCACATCATTTCCACGAATATCGAGCATCCCAGTGTCAGTGCAACTCTGGACTTCCTTGAAAAGCAGGGCTTTCTGGTGACACGTCTGGCGGTAAATGCAGACGGGATCGTGACACCGGAACAGGTTGTATCCGCCATCCGGCCGGACACCATTCTGGTCTCCGTGATGATGGTAAATAATGAGATCGGCTCCATACTGCCGATTGCGGAGATCGCAAAGGCGGTACATAAGTGCAGTCCGAAGATCTATGTGCACACGGATGCGATCCAGGCCTACGGGAAGCTGCCCATCAATGTGTCCAAGCTGGGAGTTGAGCTGCTCTCGGTCAGCGGCCACAAGCTGCACGGCCCCAAGGGGAGCGGATTCCTCTATGTGAAGAAGGGGCTTCTGCTCCGGCCCATCATTTACGGAGGGGGACAGCAGAGAAACATGCGTTCCGGTACGGAAAATGTACCGGCCATCGCCGGACTGGGGGATGCCATTAAACGCTGCTTCGCAGATTTTGATAACCGGGTTGCCCGGATCACGGAGCTCAGGGACAGGCTGATTGCTGGTCTTACGGCCCTCCCTGATGTAGTGGACCATTCCAAGGGCGCACCGCATATCGCAAGCTTCAGCTTCGTAGGCATACGGGCGGAGGTGATGCTGCACAGCCTGGAGGCTGAGGGCGTCTACGTGTCCGCAGGTTCTGCCTGCTCATCAAATAAGAAAAGGGAGAGTGGTGTGCTTTCCGCCATCGAGCTTCCGGCAGAGCAAAGGGAATCCACGCTCCGTTTCAGCCTGAGTGAGGAGAATACTGAGGAGGAGGTACAGTATGCCATCGACACGGTGGCAAAGCTGCTGCCGACACTCAGACATTATACGAGAGGATAATGACCGGGAATGAAGATTAATACATTTTTGATCAAATACGCAGAGATCGGCGTGAAAGGAAAAAATCGATATAAGTTCGAGGACATCCTCTGCAAGCGGCTTCGCTCCAGACTGCGTCCGCTGGGACAGTTTGAGGTTCGCCGGGAGTACGGACGGATCTTCGTGGATGCACATTCGGAATATGATTACGATGAGGCAGTGCAGAGGATGACCCAGACCTTCGGTATCACGGGCATCTGTCCGGTATGGACCCTGGAGGATCCCACGCCGGAGAAGCTGGACGAAATGGTGGCACAGTATTTTGAAGAGGAGTATGAGGATTACGATTTCTCCTTCAAGGTGCGGGTGCGCCGGATCAATAAGGAATTCCCGGTGGGCTCCATGGAAATGGATGCGCGCCTGGGTGGGATCCTGTTGGATAAGTATGAGGATCAGGGCCTGCACGTGGATGTGCACAGCCCGGATATCATGGTTTATGTGGAGATAAGGAAGATTGCCTTTCTCTATTCCAGAGTCATTCCGGGACCGGGAGGCCTTCCGGTGGGTACCAATGGAAGGGCGATGTCGCTGCTGTCCGGAGGGATCGACAGCCCCGTTGCGACCTATATGATCGCAAAGCGAGGTGTGGAAATGCAGGCGGTCTATTTCAATGCACCGCCGTACACCTCGGAGCGGGCGCTGGAGAAGGTGCAGGATCTGGGAAGGATCGTGTCACATTTTGCAGGCCCCATCAAGCTGCATGTGGTGAATTTTACGGACCTGCAGCTGGCCATCTATGACAACTGCCCCCATGACGAGCTGACCATCATCATGAAACGGTATATGTTCCGTGTGGCTCAGGAGCTGGCAATGAGGGAAGAGGCGGAGTGCATCGTCACCGGGGAATCCATTGGCCAGGTATCCTCGCAGACCCTGTTCTCTCTGGGAGTCATCGACCGGGCGGTAGAGTGCCCGGTGTACCGGCCATGCATCGGAATGGATAAGCAGGAGATCGTGGATATCGCAGAGAAGATCGGGACCTATGAGACCTCCATCCGTCCCTACGAGGACTGCTGTACCATATTTGTGGCAAAGCATCCCGTGACGAAGCCGAC
>CADBRW010000138.1 GCA_902797155.1 uncultured Lachnospiraceae bacterium | reverse complement strand
GCGGCCTTGTTAAGAGCATCCGGGGATTTATACTCCACCATGGGATTTGCGATCTGGGTTTCGGTTCCCTGCTCCGTACCCGGATCGTATCCGCCGGTCTGAACACCGGTGGTGACCTCAGTTGTGACTTCAGTGGTACCTCCCGTATTCATCTCAGTGGTATCCGTGGTCTTTCTTCCGCTCCAGGGTTTTGCCACCAGCAGCAGAATGGCCGCTGCCGCTGCAACACCCGCGATGGGAAGCCAGATCTTCAGCTGTTTATTTCTTTTTTTTGCCTTGAAGTGCCGGTCGACATCTGCCAGAACACGACTCTGCATTTCATCCGACATTTCAAGCCGATTCATGATCTCATTATATTTTTTATTCAAAGTCATATTCCTCCTTTAAGATTTCCTTCAGCCGTTCTCTGGCTCTTTTCAGATCAGAACGGACCGTGGATTCCTTTCTGCCCAGGATCCTGGCGATCTCAGCCGTCTGATAGCCCTCCTGGTAGAACAGATGAACCACTTCTCTGGAATTCTCAGGCAGTCCCTTTACGGCTTCCCAGACGAAGGACAGATCCTCGCGACCATCCGCCACCAGCTCCTCATTCAGCTCGTCCGCTTCTCTGCGGCGGTTATAGTCGATTCTGTTCTTTGCCACATTTGCAGCCGTGGTAAGTAAATAGGCCTTCTCATGCGAAGCATTTTCAAAGACGGGATCAGCCTCCAGCACACGGATCAGCGTGTCCTGCAGCACATCCTCAGCGTCGGCCATACTGTGAACATAGGAGTATGCCAGACGCAGGATGGCATTTCCGTAATCCTTCAGAAAATGTTCCGCCCGTCGGTTTGTCTCCTCTGCTGTCTTCGCCTTGCTTCGGAAAGAAACGGTTTCCGCATATCTTACGGCACTCCCGGCGTGAAGTGCAGCGAAAATGCGATGCAGGATATCTCCTATCTTTGTCCGGAGACTTTCCGGGCCTGTTACTCTTTCATTGATCACGTATTGCATATGCTTCTCCTGGATAGTAAAAAGCTGCAATCTTCCAGTGGTTCTATCTTATATACAGATGAAACAGTGAAAATGTTGCAGCTCCCTATGATTTCTTTATCATCATTTACATGTACTGTCTTTTCAGATATTTTCCGATCCTGTATTTCGGCTTTCCCTCGGTTCGTCCCTTATATTCAATGGCTTCAAAGGGACAGTTGGCGAGACAGGCCATACAGTGGGAACAGTTGCCTTCCCATTTGGGCCGGCCCTTTTCCATGGTGATCCGGTTCAGGGGACAGATACCGGCACATTTTCCGCAGCCGATACAGCTGTCTGTGGTATAGAACCCCTTTGTGGAATGCCTGAATTTGTTCCATATGGGGTTAAAGGGCATGGTGATGAGCTTCTCTGCAAATGTCACGTGTCTGCCGCCCTTCATCTTCCGCCCGCAGAGGATACAGTCTGCAGTCCCGGGGATCTCTTTGGCAGCACCCCGCAGCCGTTCCAGATTCTCTTTGTCGGAAAGCATGGGGTATTTTTTGCTGAGAGGGTAATTTCTGGGCATCTTCAGCTCCTTGCAGCCCATATAGAGCATGCCCTTCTTTTTTGCGATCAGCTTACCTACGGATGAGGATATGCCCGCAAAGCCACCGCTGGTAAAGACGAAGTATACCATGGGACTGCCCGAAAGCGGAGTCGCCATCAGATATGCCACAAGGAAACGGGGCGGCTCGCAGACATGTACCGGAGCACAGATCACAAAGGGCTTCTCGGAATGAAGCTCGGAAAAGTCCTGCTTCCTGATACGGGGAAGCAGATTTACTGCTTCATCCTCCAGTCTCCGTGCCAGCTGCTTTGCAATGAACTGTGTATTTCCGGTTGCCGAATAATATAGAACCATAAATCAGACCCTCTTTCATAGCAGTTATAATATCATAGCTCCACCAGCGGATCCGCAGCATCTCTTCCTGCCACAAAGACCGGCAGCTCCTCCGGATCGGGGGAATAGGGATTTCCCAGCAGCTCCTGACGCACCGTCATCAGGGCGATCTCCGGCAGATTGTTCTCCTTGGAGAGATGTCCGAGACGGATCTCCCTTACGTGTTCGTTCAGGAGTTCACGGATGAAGGCTCCTCCGGCTTCGTTGGATAGATGACCGAGCTTGCTTAGGATCCTCTGCTTCAGAGGATAGGGATAGGGTCCCACCTCCAGCATACGGATGTCGTGATTCGCTTCGATCAACATGAAATCACAGCCCTGCAGCCCCCGGATCAGATCATTGGTCACATAGCCCAGATCCGTGGCGATACAGGCCTTCTTCTCTCCGTCAGTAAAGCTGTAGCAGACAGGATCTGCCGCATCATGGGATATCGGGTGAGAGGTGATCTCCAGATCCCTCAGCTGGATCACATCTCCGGAACGGAAGGGACGAAAGAGCTCACGGTCCATCCGGCCCAGGGAGTTCATACGAAAGACCGCGTCGCAGGTGGCATCCGTGGCATAGACCGGGATGTGATACTTCCGGAGGAAGACCCCCAGACCCTTCACGTGGTCGATGTGTTCGTGAGTGATCAGAATGGCATCGATGTCCGCCCCTGTGTGGTCAGCGGTGTTCAGGCATTCTTCTATTTTCTTCATACTGACGCCAACGTCCACCAGGATGTTCACGCGGCCGGTTCCGACCAGCGTGCTGTTCCCGCTGCTTCCGCTGACGAGGTTCATTATCTTCATATCATTTCATACCAAAATGTCATTATTTGCTTAGGTGAGGCACCACAGTGTAGTGATGACTCAGCTTTCCGTACTGATTAATTTCGGGATCGCAGGCTCATGGAATCATAAAAGACTCCCTCGTAATCCGGATCACCTGCAAATTGGTGGGAAACGATATTTTCTCGAAATGAGTCGTAGTCATCGATCCCTTCCAGAGCCATTTTCTCTGCAGCGATCAGGGATGTATTCCCGCTGATCTTCACCCTGTCAAGCAGGCTCTCAGGGATGAGACCGATGGTCCCCGCATCCCGAAGAGACAGATGAAAGCCAAATCCGCCGGACAGGTAAATGTGCCGGATATCCTCCATCCCGCAGCCTGCCCGTTTCAGGAGGGACAGAAATGTGGCGTAGATCGCGGCAGATGCCAGCTGGACATCATGGAGGATCTTCGCTGTGATCCGTATGCCATGAAACTCGATCCCGTTCTCGGCGATCTCCGGTGGCAGCGTCCCGTCACCGGGAAGCTTTCCGGTCCGCAGCAGATTTGACAGAACGGATAAGGTGGTGGATCCGTAGATCCCCTGGGAACGTGTGCAGTTTTCGAAGGCGGGTCCGCAGGCGGCGGATGCACCGTGAATCTTTCCGTCATGAAGAAGCAGCATCTCTCCGTTGGTTCCGAGGTCCATCAGAAGCTCATCCTCTTCTATGGGAAGCGCCCATGCTCCTCCGCAGGAATCGCTTCCGAGAAAGGCGGATGCGCCTACCGGAACGAAGGCCGGGATCCCGTCAAGTGAGAATTCACCCGTATGGGCCAGGGGCATACCGAAGGGGGCTATACCCAGGGATTCCGTCGGTACCTTTAGAAGTATGGCTGCCATAACGGAATTGCAGGTTATGACGATCTGTGACAGAGCCTTCGGATAGTCTGCCTTCTGCCAGGAAAGCATTTTCTTCAAAGCTTCCCTCATTTCGGACAGGACGCCCTCCCGAAGTTCATCGGATTCCGGATGCTTCTGCAGGAAGGTCATCCGGGAAATTACATCTGAGCCGTATTTCTTTTGGGGATTCAGGAAACCGTGTTTTGCCGCAACCGAACCGTCCGGTCGAAGCAGGGATGCCTCCACCGTGGTGGTTCCAAGATCGATTGCTGCCAGATATCTTTCCATTTCCCAAAGCCACTTTCTTCTCAGTATCTTTTCTACAGTGCTGCCTTAGGACTCTTGTCTATAGGACGATAGCCCTTTTCCTTCAGCACCTCTATGATCTTCTCCTTATGCTCGGGTCCGAAGGCCTCCAGTGTGATCACGAGCTCAACGGCAGCATTCCGGTTCAGAGATACGAACTGGTTATGCTCAAGTTTGATGATATTTCCCTGCAGCTCTGCAATGATGCGGGACACCGCCATCAGCTCGCCCGGCTTGTCGGGAAGCAGAACGGACACCGTGAAGATACGGCTCCGTGCGATAAGTCCGTGCTGTACCACGGAGGAAAGGGTGATGACATCCATATTTCCGCCGGAAAGGATGCTGACCACCTTCTTGCCCTCCGCAGGCAGATGCTTCAGTGCGGCCACGGTCAGAAGGCCGCTGTTCTCAACGATCATCTTATGATTCTCGATCATATCCAGGAAGCTTACGATAAGCTCACTGTCCTCCACGGTAATGATACCGTCCAGATTCTCCTTGATATACGGGAAGATCTTCTCTCCGGGAGTTCTTACGGCAGTACCATCGGCAATGGTATTCACACCGGGCAGGGTCGTAACGGCTCCCAGTTTCAGGGATTCCTGCATGCAGTTTGCACCGGCAGGCTCTACACCGATCACCTTGATATCCTTGTTCAGCATCTTGGCCAGGGTGGATACGCCCGTTGCAAGTCCGCCGCCTCCGATGGGTACCAGAATGATATCCACAAAGGGAAGTTCCTTCAGGATTTCCATGGCCACCGTGCTCTGGCCGGTTGCAACCTCCAGATCATCAAAGGGGTGGATAAATGTGTATCCCTTCTCTTCTGCCAGCTCCAGTGCATAACCGCAGGAATCATCATACACATCTCCGTACAGGATCACCTCAGCGCCATAGGACTTGGTGCGGTTCACCTTGATCAGCGGTGTGGATGTAGGCATTACGATGGTAGCCTTTACACCATAGGCCTGAGCGGCATAGGCCACGCCCTGAGCATGATCTCCGGCAGAGGCTGTGATCAGGCCCTTGGCCCGCTCCTCGTCGGAAAGCTGGCTGATCTTATAGTATGCACCGCGGATCTTATAGGCCCCTGTCACCTGCATATTCTCAGGCTTGAGATAGACCTTGTTCCCCGTCTGTTTGCTGAGGAATTCACTTTCGATCAGATTCGTGGGACGAACCACCTTGGAGACGATCTCATACGCCTGTTCACATTTTTCTCTTGTGATCTTATCCATAGTATTCTCTCTTTCTATTTCTTAAGTCCGTCGATATCAAATGCATTCTCGTCCGGTTCCTGCTTCTCGATATCGCTGTCCACGATACGGTCCATATTCGTCGGCATGCTGAAGCCGGAGAAAAGTGCTGTGATATACTGATCCGGATCGAAACGCTCCATATCATCTACCTTCTCGCCCACGCCGATGTACTTCACCGGTACATTCAGCTCGGCTTCGATGGCAACGGCAATACCGCCCTTTGCGGTTCCGTCCAGCTTCGTCAGGATGATACCGTTGATCTCCGTTACATTTGAGAACTGACGCGCCTGCTCCAGGGCGTTCTGCCCGGTGGATCCGTCAAGTACGATCAGAGACTCCACATTTGCCTCAGGGTACTCTCTGGAAATGATACGGCGCATCTTTGCCAGCTCATCCATCAGATTCTTCTTATTGTGAAGACGTCCTGCAGTGTCGATCAGCAGGATATCGGTATTGCGTGCCTTGGCTGCGGAAACGGCATCGAAGACAACGGCTGAGGGATCTCCGCCCTCCCCCTGTGCGATCAGCTCTACACCGGCACGGTTTGCCCAGGTGCGGATCTGTTCAACGGCGCCTGCACGGAAGGTATCACCGGCTGCGATCAGCACCTTCTTGCCGCGGGCATGATACTTGGCGGCCAGCTTTCCGATGGAGGTGGTCTTGCCCACGCCGTTTACGCCGATAACGAATACGACAGACTTCTTATCCTCAAAATCATAGGCATCCTGATCCACGGACATCTGGTCACGCAGGTTGTTCATGACCAGGTCCTTGGTCATCTCCGCGCTCTTCAGGTGCTGTTCCTTCACCTGCTTCTTCAGGTCCTCGATCACGCGCTCTGTGGTTTCATATCCCATATCGGCTTCGATCAGGGTCTCCTCCAGCTCGTCATAGAATTCATCGGTGATCTCAGTTGCCTTGAATACACTTGCAATACTGGCGCTGGTCTTCTTCAGACCTTCCTTTAATCTCTGAAAAAATCCCATAATAATCCCTCCATATAATAGTCGTTCCGGAGCACGGCAGTGACCGGACTAGTCATCCAGCTTGTCTTCGATCAGGTTGACGGATACCAGAGTGGATACACCCTTCTCCTGCATGGTGATACCGTACAGGATATCTGCGGACTCCATGGTACCTTTTCTGTGGGTGATGACGATAAACTGGGTATCCTTGGTCAGCTTCTTAAGATACTTTGCAAAACGTGTGACATTTGAATCATCCAGCGCAGCTTCGATCTCGTCCAGGAGACAGAAGGGCGACGGCTTCAGGCTCTGGATGGCGAAAAGCAGGGCAATGGCCGTAAGACTCTTCTCACCACCGGAGAGCTGCATCATATTCTGAAGCTTCTTTCCGGGTGGCTGTGCGTTGATGACGATACCGGTCTCCAGAAGGTTCTCCTCATCTACCAGCTCCAGATCCGCCTTTCCACCGCCGAACAGCTCCTTGAAGACCTTGGAGAACATGACACGGATCT
The DNA here is from genome assembly GCA_902797155.1 of uncultured Lachnospiraceae bacterium. Classification (GTDB taxonomy): domain Bacteria; phylum Bacillota; class Clostridia; order Lachnospirales; family Lachnospiraceae; genus Eubacterium_Q. The sequence continues at coordinate 9,207 of CADBRW010000138.1, read as the reverse complement.
CCTTGAACTTCTCGGCAAAGGTCTCCTTCATGGCCTTGTCCAGGTCAGCGATGACACTGCGGAGATTCTCCTCCGCCTTGATGATGTCATCATGCTGGGTCTTCAGGAAGGTATAGCGTTCGTATACCTCCTTATATTCCTCGATGGCACCTACATTTACTTCGCCCAGTGCTTTGATCTTCTGTTTAACGGACGCAATCTCCTTCTTCATTTCCGCAGGACTCTGCAGATCGTCGTCCCGAAGCTTCTCGGTCTCACTGTAGGTCAGCTCATACTCCTCCCACATATAGGTGGTGAGACTCTCCTTGCTTTCCTCCAGCTTCTCCAGGACGGAACGGAGCTTGAAGGCTTCCTTATCCAGTCCTGCAATGTCCTCGGTCAGCTTCTCACGCTTTCCGAAGAAGGCCTTGTGGGTCTGGTTGATCTCTTCTTTTTTCTTTTTCAGGGAAGCCTGTTCCTTTTCAATCTCAGCAAGACGCTTCTGATTCTTCTCGATGTGCTTCTGGCTTTCGGTGATAGATTTCGTCAGCTCCTCGGCCTCACGGATCCGGTCACCGGAGCGTGTGAGAATGGAGGCCTTCTCTTCCTCTTCCCTGCGGATATCCTCCGACAGTCTTCTCAGGTTGTTCTGATAGAAATCATCCCGCTGCATAACGGTGCCCAGAGATGCCTTGGCTTCTGCAACCTGATTTGCCAGATTCATATATTCGCTGTCGCAGGCCTCACTCTCCTTCTCCAGAGCCTTGATCTCTTCCTCTCTGGTACGGATGGCTTCTTTCTGCTGCTTCTCCGTATCGAAAAGCTCATCCTTGTTGGAATTGATGTCCTTTACCTGCTGATCCAGCTCATCATTTTCCTTCTTAATGGATGCAAAGGAGGCATCCAGACCGGACAGCTTCTCTTCTGCCTGCTCCAGATTGATGGAGACGGAGTTCTTCTCCAGAGTCAGCTTCTGGATTACGGACTGGTACTGGACTCTCTGTTCCTTCAGGGATTCTCTCTGCATGGAGAGCTCCGCATCCTCCTTCTTGGCCTCGGAGTATTTCTTCGTCATGTCGGCAATCTCTGCCGACAGCTCGTCAAGCTCTCTCTTCCGGCCCAGAAGATTGCTGTTGTTTCGGAATGCACCACCGGTCATGGATCCGCCGGGGCTGATCAGTTCTCCGTCCGGTGTGACCAGACGCAGGGACTGCTTGTATTTTCTTGCGATACGGATCGCCGCATCGATATTCTTTGCAACGATGGTACGGCCGAGAAGACTTTCGATCAGATTCCGATAGCGTTTGTCGGTTTTTACCAGTTCGGATGCGATACCGATGACGCCGTCCTCCTTCAGGGCATCCGGATTCACGGATCCCCGGGGCGTTACGGAAGAGATGGGTAAAAATGTGGCGCGTCCCAGCTTTCCCTGTCTGAGATATGCGATCATCTTCTTTGCAGTCTCTTCATCCTCGGTAACGATATTCTGGATGGAACCGCCCAGTGCGGTCTCGATGGCAGTCTCATAGGAGCCCTGAACCTCAATGATATCGGCAACAACACCGATGATCTTCGGGTTCTTATCCTTCTGCTCCATTACCTTCTTGATGCTGACGCCATAGCCTTCATAGCGCTCGATCAGATTTCGAAGGCTTTCGTAGCGGGATTTCAGCCGGATCAGCTCCTGGCTGAAACGGTTCATATCACTGCGTACGGTTCCGCTGCGGTCCGTCTTCGCACGAAGATCTGCCTCCAGACGGTCCAGCTTCTTCTGGTTATCGGAGAGATTCTGGTCCACGGAGTCCTTCTGCTCCTTCAGCACCTTCTGCTCCTCCGTGTATCGCTGCTCCTCACTCTTTTCAGACAGATACTTCTGCCGAAGCTCGGTCTTGCGGAGGGTGATATTCTCCAGCATGGTATCATACCGGGCCACCTTCTCCTTCACGGTTCCGCCGAGATTCATATAATCGATGATGGCACCCTTGGCCTGATCGATCCTGATAGAAATGTCCTGCAGCTTCTTACTGCTTTCCTGCTGTGCCTTCTCCAGCCGCTGAACCTCTTTGTTCTTTTCGCCCAGTTCTCCGGAAAGACCTGCGCGCTGTGCTTCCACCTTCGCCTTTTCTTCCGACAGGCGGCTGATCTCCCCGTCAACACGCTCCATCTGAAGCATCAGCTCCTGCTCGGAGTTCTTCGCTGCGGTGATCTTCTCCTGAAGTACCCGGATCTCGCCCTCGGCATGCTCATTTTCAAGAGAATGCCTGTGGGATTCGTCAGTCAGCTCCTGTAAGGTGCCGTTTAATTCCTCCAGCTCTGCCTCAAGTCGTTCGTATTCTTCCTTGGTATGGTCAAATTCTGCCTGCAGACGTGCCTGATCCTCTTCAGTCACCTCCAGCTTTTCGGAATTCTCACGGATCTTGTCCTCGATCCGGTCCACTTCCAAAGTGAAGAGATTCACATCCAGACGCTTCTGCTCTTCCTTCAGCTTAAGGTACTGTTTTGCCTTCTCGGACTGCTTCTCAAGAGGGCCGACACGCTCTTCCAGTCCGCCCAGGATGTCATTGACACGGTTCAGATTGTTATGCTCCTGCTCCAGAGCCTTCTCCGTAGCAAGCTTGTTCTTCTTATATTTAACGATACCCGCTGCCTCATCGAACAGATCCCGGCGGTCATCCGGCTTCCCGGAAAGAATCTTCTCAATCTGGCCCTGTCCGATGATGGAGTATCCCTCTTTACCTATACCCGTATCGAAGAACAGCGCGGCCACGTCCTTCAGACGGGTCACGGTTCCGTTGATCAGGTATTCACTTTCGCCCGAACGGTACACACGACGGGCTACCGTTACTTCCGTGAAATCCACAGGAAGACTGTGGTCTGAATTGTCCAGTGTGATGGCTACATAGGCGAAGCTCTGGGGCTTGCGGAGCTCCGTTCCGGAGAAGATGACATCCTCCATCTTGGAACCGCGGAGCTTCAGTGCACTCTGTTCACCCAGCACCCAGCGGACGGCATCACCGATATTACTCTTACCGGATCCGTTAGGCCCGACGATGGCCGTGATCCCTTCATTGAATTTAAATGTGATACGGTTTGCAAAAGACTTAAATCCGTTGACTTCTATACTTTTCAGATACATTTTTATGGTTTCCTATTCAAAGTTTCCTGTTCGTAATTATCTATTCGATTATAAGATTCGGTTTTGTATTTTGACCGGGCTCAGCAGAGGCCAAGCTCGCGGATGGCCTTGTGAGCTGCTTCCATCTGCGCTCCCTTGATGGAATGCGCATGCCCCTCGGCCAGCTTCTCTTCATCGACGCATACCTGTACGTGGTAATCCTTCTGATGATCCGGACCGGACTGCTCCAGCAGATCATAGCTTACCTTCTTTCCCTCTCGCTGTGCATATTCCTGGAGAATGGTCTTTGCATCCGTGAAAAGGGTTTTATGTTCGAGATCTGTCAGCAGATGCTGTTCCACATACTTTCTGGCAGGCTCAAGACCGCCGTCCAGATAGATGGCGCCGAGAACACTCTCGAAGAGGTCGCAAAGGATCGAAGGCCGGTCCGAACCGCCGGTCATTCGTTCTCCCTTACTGAGAAATACAAAATCGCCATATCCCAGATCCCGGGTGATCTGCGACAGTGTATATTCGCAGACAAGGCTGGCCCGTCTCTTGGTCAGCGCACCCTCGGAAAGCTCCGGGTATTTCTCATACAGTGTCTCGCTTGTGATGTACTCCAGGATGGCATCCCCCAGAAATTCAAGACGCTCATAGTGGTGGATCTCTTTTACGTGATATTCATTTGCAAAGGAGGAATGAGTCAGCGCTGTACGCAGCAATGTCGGATCCTGAAAGTGATATCCGATCCGTTCCTCCAGCTGTCCAAAATCAAATGCTTCGTAATCCATGTTATTCTGTTACGGTCCCTTCCTCGGCAAGGCCGGCAATGATCTTCTCGCTGACTTTCAGCTCAGTAAAGTTCTTGCACTGACGGATGGCGGAACGGATCTCATCCTTCTTGGAATTGCCGTGCACCTTTACTACAAGGCCCTTCAGACCCAGCAGAGGAGCTCCGCCCACTTCGCCGGTATTGAAGGAGTTTACAGTCTTCTTCAGAGACTTCTTGATCATCAGTGCTCCGATCTTGTTCTTTACGCTGGCTGTCATGGCACCCTTCACTTCCTTCAGGATCATCTTGGATAGACCCTCATACAGCTTCAGGATCACATTTCCCACGAAGGCTTCCGTAAGGACTACATCCGCCTTACCGAAGGGGATTTCTCTGGATTCGATGCTTCCGATGAAATTAATGGAATCACAGGCCTTGAGCAGCGGATAGGTTGCCTTTACAAGGGCATTTCCCTTCTCCTCCTCCGTACCGATGTTCACAATGGCTACCCGTGGGTTCTTTACGCCGCAGATGTTCTCCATGTAGATGGAACCGATCTTGGCGAACTGTACCAGTACCTCAGGCTTTGCATCCACATTTGCACCGCAGTCGATGAGAAGTGAGTTTCCTTCCGAGGTGGGGATGAGAGGTGCCAGAGGCGCTCGCTTTACACCCTTTGCACGTCCCACGATGAACTGTCCGCCGGCAAGTACCGCTCCTGAGCTTCCTGCAGAGATAAAGGCATCCGCCTTTCCTTCCTTTACCAGGTTCAGGCCGACTACCAGGGAGGAATCTGTTTTCTTCTTAACGGCTTCCACCGGGGCATCATGGCAGGTGATCTCTTCGGAACAGTCCACCACCTCAAGACGCTTTTTATCATACTCATATTCACTGAGAAGCTTGTTGATCTGCTTCTTTCTTCCGGTCAGATACAGCTTCACATCCGGGTTCTCTTTTAATCCCTCTACGGCACCTGCCACGCAGGCCTTCGGACCGTTGTCACCGCCAAGGGTATCGATCACTATTCTGGCTCCCATAGCTATCCTCTTTTCTCTCTCCTGTTTCCAGGGCATTATCCATAGTATTTTATCCTAATTGCACCTCTTTTGCAAGCGAAAAGGGTACCTGCCCGAATCGGACAGGTACCCTTAAAATTTACGTTATCAACCGGGGCGGACCGCTACAGTCCCGGGATCAGTTCCAGCTCACGTGATCACTGAAATAATAAACCTTCTTCCCGATCTTATAGATGCCTTCCAGCATCACTCCGTCATTTCCGAAATACTTCCACTGATTGTTTACCTTCCTCCATGTATTCCGAAGGATCACACCGTTCTTGTCGGAATGATAGCCGGCAGCAAATCCGTTGATGCAGAGCTTTCCTTCTTCATCAAAGAGATAAACCTTTCCCTTAATGGTCTTGATTCCGTTTGTAACAAGTCGGCCGTTTTCAAAGAAGTACCAGCTTCCGCCGGCTTTATGCCAGCCGTTCTGTACATTCGTAGACTTCTTCAGTACACCGTTCTTATCGAAATAATACAGCTTCTCGTTGATCACCTTATAACCGGTCACCATTCCGGTTCCCTCTTCGATGTAATAATACTTGCCTTTGACACTGACCCATCCGAATTTCGAACGACCGTTGGATTCGAAGTAATACCATACGCCGCCGATCTTCTTCCAGCCGCTGTAACCTAAAGCTGCTGTGCCGCCCTTTGTCATGTAGAAGGCAGATCCTGCGGTTCCGGAATTGTCTCCGAATTCGTTATGGAACATTTTTCCCTGATTCTCGTTATATCCGAGATAATAGGTTTTACCGTTCAGGATCCTGGTTCCGGATGAAGGTTCATGATTTCTGATCAGATACCAATCGTTTCCGACCTTTAACCAGCCATCCTTCTGGTTTCTTCCCAGAGTTTTCCGAAGAACACAGTTCTGATCGAAGATATACCATACACCGTCGATCTTCTGGGTTCCGCTTACGGCATAGTAGCTGCTGAAATAGTACCATTTCTTTCCGATGGACAGCCATTCATCCTTAGCCACCTTTCCACCCTTCTTTACATACATGTAAAGCGGCAGTTCCTCGTCTTCTCCGGCAGGCTGTGTGATCCAGCCGGACTTCTTCTGATATTTACCTGTTTCACCGACATAATAACCGTCCGGTGTGATGGCATTGAACAGCAGCCTTCCGTTATGGATATAATAATCACCCTTCCAGCCATTGTATTCTTTTCCGGTACGTTCTGCGAAGTAGTATGAACCTCCGGCAAGGGTCCAGCCCTTCTGCAGCTCTTTCTGTCCCTTTATCACGCCATCCTTCGTGATCTGATAATATTTACCGTTATATACGGTATTCTCCCGGTACATATGACCGTCTTCGTCAAAGAGATAGTCCTTATTCTTTATGGTCACGATGGTATCGCTGACATATTCATGACTTTCCGGACTAACATAATACCAGTTCCCGTCCATGCTGTACCAGCCGGATTCCACCCGTTTTCCGGAAGCATTGAAGAGCGCATTTCCGTCTTCGGTACTCCGTGTTGTATTGGTGAGCATCCGCCCGTTACTGAAATAGTAATATGCGTTCCCAACCTTAACCAGACCGCCGGCCGGCTCTCCGTTCACCAGATAATATGAGTCCCCCTTCAGCTTCGTCCAGCCGTTTCTGTTCAGCTTTCCGGCCAAAATGCCCTGGCTGTCAAAGAGATACCAGTCATCATTGATCTTAACGACTCCGGTCTTCAGCTCTCCATATTCATCGAAATAGAACTGCTTTCCTCCCAGCTTGGTCATACCGACGGCAAGCTCACCGTTTTTCTTCGCATAGAATTTATTCTCGATCCATGTGCTTGTATACAGAGAACCATCCGTACGGAAATAGTAATACTTATACTCTGCATTTTCCTTGTTCGGATTGTTCCTGTCTTTTATCATCCGCTTTCCGCTGATTGACTCACCATTCTCATTGAAGTAATAGGTCTTTTTGCTTATCACCTTCCATGTATCCAGAAGCAGCAAACCCTTGGAGACATAGGACCTCTTCTGTCTGTCCGCTGTGATGTAGTAGAATCCGTCCTTCTTTACCTGGCTTACCAGTCCTGTGGATGAGGTATGATACAGCTTATTCTCCACGCGGAAATATTGGCTGACCTGAGCTTCTCCCGTATAGTTGAAGTAGTAGGTCTTTCCTTTGATCCGCAGAAGTCCGGAAGGTGCTCTACCGTCAGCGCCATAGTAGAACATACCATACCAGGCATTGGTATATAGCTTACCGCCTTTTTTTGCACGATAATGTCCGTATTCATAGTTTTCGTCTTCATCGTAGATCTTGCAGGTAAATGTGGTATCATCATACATTTTCCCGGAGGAATCAAATCCGTAATATGCATTACCGATCCGAATGACCTTGTCTCTTACGCACTCGTTATTGATGGCATAGTAGGTGTCGTCTCCCACCTTTGTAAATGTATTGTTCTGGATACGTCTGACATGTCCGTTCTTTGCAACAGCGTAAGGTAGATCGTTTACCGTGACTCTGGTGGATTCGGCCATCTGTCCTTCGTAATCAAAGTAGTAATAGAACTTTCCGACCTTAACCAGTCCTCTTGCGGATGCGCCTTCCTTTCCGTAATAGTAGTAGGTCGGTTTGCCATAGCTGTACTTCGCATACCACTCATTCACATACAGCTTACCACCGGCCTTTGCACGATAATAATGATATTCTGTGTTTCCGTTTTCATACTGCACAGTTAATCCGAAGCTTGTGTCATCCATCATGACTCCGTCATAACCGAAGCCATAGTATGCTTTTCCGATCTTCAGGACCTTCTTTGTTACAGGCTCTCCGTTCTTTATGTAGTAGTAGCTGGTACCGCGCTGATACCAGCCGTTTTTCTTCGGAAGCTGTGCGGCGATACCGTTCTGATTGGCAGCATACCAGGTTCCGTTGTAATTATATGTGGAATTTGTGAGCATACAGGAGTAGTCATTGAACAGGTACCATTTTCCCTTGACCTGATAAGGTCCTTTGGCTCCTTTACCTTCCGCTCCGTAATAATACCAGCTGAAGCCGTTGTTATACCAGCTGTTCACATAGAGTGTACCGTTCTTTCCGGCTCTGTAATTGGTGGAATAGGACTCCTTTTTAGCCTCATCCCAGGTTGAAAAGGAGAAATTCTGATTTGTGTACAGGAATCCGGAATAGGAAAATCCGTAGTATGCGGTTCCGATCTTTAACACCCGGCCTTTAACGATTTCCTTATTCTGAATGAACAGCTTCTCTTCTTTTCCGTTGTATGTGACGGTTATCCAGCCTTCCTTAACGGGGGTTGAGCTTGCAACGCCGTCTCTGTCAGAACAGATCAGGTTATCATCAATGATCCTGACAGAGTTCTTCTCCACATATCCGGAATAGGCAAAGTAATACGATACGCCATCCACCTGATAGAGTGTGTTTTGCGGAGCTATTCCGTTTTCCGTATAGTAGTAATTGCTGCTGCCGGATTCATACCATTCGGAGCGGTATAGAACCCCGTTTTCCTTGGCTCTGTGAAAACCGCGGCGGTTCGTAAAGGGATTGGTCATGGAAAAGGCAGTGTCAACAATAAGATCCCCGTCGGTATCAAAGGCATACAGGGACCCGTTGATCTCCCGAATCTTATTGGAGAGATACTTTCCGTCCACATAATAACGGGTATATCCGTCTTCTTCGATCCAGCCTTCCTTCTGTTCTTCGCCCTCGTTCTCCTCATCAGGAACCATGCTTGCGGACCGTGTGTCATCCGTCAGATCAGCTGCGGGTTCCGTATCCTCCGTCGTTGATTCCGTGACATCCTGTGAAGTAACAGACTCATCCGAATCGGATACAGAATCAGATACAGCATCTGTCGGCGGGTTCTCATCCGTTCCGTCCCCTGAAGGCTCCGTCGGAACTGACTCCGTTATGTCAGTTGTACCTGCAGGCTCCGTCGGAGCTGACTCCGTTATGTCAGTCGTTCCTGCAGTCTCCTCTGTCTCTGCAGCAGAAACGGGAACTGTCGACACAGAAAGAACCCCGGCGAAAACAACAAGGAATGCGGCTTTCTTCCATCTGCCTAAATCCTTTCTCATTTTACCCCTCCCCCTCTTATTTTTGTAAAATATGCTTAGAACATTATATATGATTTGGGCAGATTATACAATCCAAAACCCAGATTGAAACACAAAAAAAACTCTGCCGATAGGCAGAGCTTTTAGGTTCATTATTAATCAACAGATACGATTTCCTTCTGGTTGTAGGAACCGCAGTTCTTGCATACGCGATGAGGCATCATAAGAGAGCCGCACTTGCTGC
>CADBRW010000137.1 GCA_902797155.1 uncultured Lachnospiraceae bacterium | reverse complement strand
TCATTTGCGGCAACCAGAGTGTTCGGATATACCACGCCCTCTGCGTTGCAGGGTGTCGTCATGACGATGTTCGGAACCCCCGCCACCTTTGCGGGAAGTACATTCATCAGAACCGTTGACGGATAAGCAGCCTTGCCTCCGGGCACATATACGCCGGCGTATTCCACCGGTGCGATTTTCTGCCCCAGAACGGTTCCGTCGGGCTTTGTGGTGATCCAGCTGTTTCTCTTCTGCAGCTCGTGATACTCTTCGATGTTTTTGATAGCTTTTCGGATCACGGAAAGAAGTGAATCATCCACTGCCGCGTAAGCGGCCTTGATCTCTTCCTCGGTGACACGCATGGTTTCGGGAGTGAGATTAGCCTTATCAAACTTTGCTGTGTATTCCAGTAGTGCCTCGTCACCTCGCTGATGGACATCGGCGACGATCTCCTTTACTGTCTTCTCGTATGGTCCGTAATCGTCCGGGCTTCTCTTGATCAGATCCGAGAGCAGATTCTGTCTCGTCTCCGGTGTTAATTTAATGATCCTCATGGCAGGTCCTTTCCTATTTATTTGCATGCTGTGCATGCGGGATTGATTTATTATTCAGCCTTCAGCTGCTCGGCCACATCCGTCAGGAACTGGCGGATCCTTGTATGCTCCATCTTCAGGCTTACCTGATTGACTACAATCCGGGCGGACAGAGGACATACCTCTTCCAGTACGGTGAGTCCGTTCTCCTTCAGCGTGGATCCGGTCTCCACGATATCCACGATCACATCGGAGAGCCCGACGATGGGGGCCAGCTCCACGGAGCCGTTCAGCTTGATGATCTCAACGCTTTGATTCTTTTTATTTCTAAAGTAATTCTGTGCAATGTTCGGATACTTGGAAGCAACCCGGATGATCTCGTTTCTTTTCAGAAGCTCTCTTGCGCTTTCCGGTCCGCAGACACACATCCTGCAGGCACCGAAGCCCAGGTCCAGGACCTCATACAGATTCCGGTTCTCCTCCAGCAGGGTATCCTTTCCTACCACACCGATGTCCGCAACTCCGTATTCCACGTAGGTGGGAACATCACTGGGCTTGGCCAGGAAGAAACGCATCCCCAGCTCTTCATTTGTGAAGATCAGCTTGCGTGTATCCGGATCCTTCATTTCCTCACAACGGATCCCAATCTCCTCAAAGAGGGCCATGGATTTTTTTGCGAGCCTGCCCTTGGCCAGGGCAAATGTAATGTATCTCAATTTAAAAATCCTCCTCTTTGATGTCGCTGTAGTTGATCTCCTTCTGACTGCCGCTCAGGCGGTCTGACACGAGAACCCTGTCATTGGACAGGAAGAAATAAACGGTCTTCACCCGGTTTCTGTCTGCATAGGACAGATACTCGGTCAGTGCATGCCGTGTGGATTTACGGATCAGCTCAGTCTTTACATTTGCATTGCGCAGCCTCTTTCCGAGGGTTACGGCCGGCTCCTGATTCTCGATGGGATAGATCACCAGGACGCGGTCCACCGGGCTGGCCGGCAGGATCTGCTGACTGGACAGCGCCGTCATCAGTTCGTCCAGAACGATGGCAAAACCGATGGACGGAGCATCCTTCCCGAACTGCTGTAACAGTGTATTATATCTTCCGCCGCGGACGATGGCATCACCGGTTCCGTAGGTGTAACCGCTGAAGACGATGCCGGTGTAGTAATCATAGTCATTCAGCATTCCCAGATCGATGCTGATGTACTTCTCGTAGCCGTAGTAGGAAACGGCAGCGTAAACCTTCCTCAGACGCTCGATGGCATCCAGGGCACGACGGTTCGTTGTGAAGCTCTCTGCGATGGAAAGTGCGTCCAGGGTTCCAAACAGACGGTCAAATGTGTGGAGCGCCTCCCGGATGTTTGCGGGAATGTCCAGATGCTCCGCATACTCGCTGAGGCCGAAGAAGTTCCTTGCCTGAATGAAATCACGGATGGTCTCCTCTTCCTCTGCGGAAGCTCCTGCTTCCTCCATAAGGCCTTTAAAATATTCCACCTGGCCGATGACCACCTGGAATTCGGAAAGGCCGGATGCCTTCAGGGAATCGATGATACAGGATACGATCTCTGCATCTGCTGCGGAGGAATCGTCATTGATCAGCTCGCAGCCGATCTGCATGGTCTCATTCCGCTTCCCCTGATGCTGAAGCACATTTTTATAGGTGATGCCTTCATAGCAAAGCCGGATGGGCAGTTCCTCATCCACATAATACTTGGACACACAACGCGCCACACTGGGCGTGAAATCCGGCCGGAGCACAAGCGTGTTGTTGTTCCGGTCGAAGAACTTGTACATCTCATTGGAATGGGCGGAACCTTTTTCCATATTAAAGATATTGAAGTACTCAAAACTGGGAGTCTCGATATCATGATAGCTGTAGAGATGCAGAACATGGTGGATGTCTCTGAGCAGCTGATTCCGCTGCCGGCATTCGTCCCCGTAAATGTCCCGCACACCCTCTGGCGTATGTAATAAGGTTTCCTTCATGGTCCCTGTTCCTTTCGATTTTTTGTCTCCTGCATAGATATCTATATGATAATGCAAAACCCCGTTTGTTTCAAGATATTTCTATTCTTGGGATTTGCGAACATTTGTTTGCATTTTCGAATCTTTTGTGGTATCATGTATTTGGTACATTTATTATCCACTGAAGGAGGATTTTATGAGTCAGACAGATAAGCCGATCCTTTCAGCAAAGCAGAAAGAGATCCTGGAGTATATCAAGCAATGCATCCTTTCCAAGGGCTATCCGCCCTCAGTCAGGGAGATCTGCGATGCCGTACATCTTAGCTCCACTTCTTCCGTGCATTCCCAGCTGAATACACTTGAGAAGAAGGGCTACATCCGGAGGGATCCCACCAAACCGCGTACCCTGGAGATCGTCGGAGATGATGATTTCAATCTTGCGCGTCGTGAGATCGTAAATGTTCCGCTCATCGGTCAGGTTGCGGCAGGCCAGCCACTTCTTGCGGTTGAGAACATCGAGAACTACGTCCCTCTTCTTCCGGAATATCTTCCGAAGGGTCCCGCCTTTATGCTCCGTGTAAAGGGTGACAGTATGATAAATGTAGGGATCTTCGACCGGGACCTCCTTATAGTGGAACAGACGAATGTGGCAAGAAACGGAGATATCGTTGTAGCCATGGTGGATGATTCCGCCACCGTCAAGACCTTCTATAAGGAACTCAATCATATCCGTCTTCAGCCCGAGAACGATACCATGGAACCCATCATCGTTCCTGACTGTTCGATCCTGGGCCGGGTAGTCGGTGTATTACGGATCTTAAGATAGCCTCTGGCAGACAGTGAGCCCTGAACCGGGATCCTCCGATTCGGGGCTCTTCTTACATTTACATATTCTCAGGAAAGCACCAGATCCATGTAAAAAGCCAGTTTTTCCTCGTTACAGGTAACAAACCGGTATCTTACCTGGTTTCCTTCATTGTAGCGGAGTGACATGTGGGAATAGGGGTATGCCACCTTGGCTGCCATGTCACAGAACAGCTTGTCCGCAGCTTCGATGCTGAATTTCTTCAGATGTACATCTACTACATATTTGTTATAGCTGACATTGATGCAGTATTTCTTCAGATCCTTTCGGTCGGAAAGAAACAGATCCAGCTGCTGTGAAAAGACATCATTGATCTCCAGCCTTACCTTGGCCAGATATTCATTCATTACACGAAACATATATGGTATCCTCCGTTACGGACAGGATCAGTAGATCTTCTTGTCCGGAATCTTCTTGTGAATCTCTCTGAACTTATCAAAATTCGCGATAAATAGCCGTACTACAGCGGGATCAAACTGTGTTCCGCCGTTTTTGACGATTTCGTCATAGGCCTCATCAAGGCTCCAGCCCTTCTTGTAGGAACGGGCGGTGGTCAGTGCATCAAATACATCGCAGACGGCGATCATTCTGGAAATGTAGGCAATCTCATCACCCTTCATTCCGAGATATCCCTTGCCGTCCCAGCGTTCGTGGTGTTCCTTCGCAAGCACGGATGCGATCTGCATGATCTCTCCGGGGCAGTCCTTCAGCAGCGCCTCACCGTACAGTACATGATTCTTCATGATCAGGTACTCATCATCTGTGAGCTTGGACGGCTTGTCCAGGATCTCCTCCGGTATCATCAGCTTTCCGATGTCATGCATCATGGCGCCTGCCGCCAGCTTGTCACAGTACTCCGGATCGAAACCGGATGCCAGGCCCAGGACCTTCATGTACTCTGCCACGCGTCGGATATGCTCGCCTGTCTCCTTTGACTTATTCTCACTGATCTCGGAGAAGGCGTAGATCAGATAGTTCTCATTTTCCTGCATGGTTACCGCCGTGTCGATATATTTATCGATCATCAGCGAATTACGTCCTACGATGAAATATGCCACAAAGGACATAACGATCTCAATCAGCAGCAGAGGGATGATCATCTCCGCAAAGTTCCCGTCAAATGCCTTGAACAGTGGATCAAGTGTCAGCTGCGGGAAATAGATCTGGAACATGGCGGATCCCAGGATACCGGCACACATCAGCAATGCAGCATAAAGGACGATGGTCCTGTTGTAGTAAAGAGATGCAAGAAGCAGGGGGAACAGGATGAAGGGATAGCCGGTATAATTCAGCTGCGTGATCAGTATGGTGGAGATCAGCACCGTGCACCACAGGATCAGGTGCCGCATATACCCTCTTCCTTCCTTCTTGAAGAGACTGACCAGCGCACCCGGGATCAGGGCCAGAACCGCACAGATTCCGAAGCTGACGGAAAGGATACGTATGTCATAATCCCGGAGGGCCAGAAGATATGCATAAAAAAGAAGCAGAAAATATACAACAACACGAAGACACCGGGAGGATACCCGGTTGATGTCTGCTGTATTTCTGCTTCGCAAATACTTTTTATCCATGGATGGTTCAGCCGCTCCTTACTACTGACTATTGTATCATTTGCATCCTATAAATGCAAACATACTTCCCGTATGTCGGCTATTAAAATGTGATCCTTGTCACATCCCTCCATGTATGCTCCAGGTCGTAGAATTCTCTCATTTCCCTAAGGAAGATATGAACCACAAGGTCGGAATAGTCCAGCAGGATCCATCCGCCCTGGGAGGAACCCTCCCGGTCCTTCAGACGGTAACCTGCCCGTTCCAGGGCCTCCTCGACTCCGTCCAGAAGAGCGTCCATCTGAGATTTGCTTGCTGCGCTGACGATCAGGAAATCATCACAGATCACAGAGCGCTCACCCACGCGCAGCTGAACGATATTCTCACCTTTTTTATCCTGCATGGCAGCAACTGCCGCTTCCAGCATAGTTTCTTTCTGCTCCATTTTCATTTATCCTCTTTTATAGAATTCATAGGTTTTCTCTGTCAGATCGTCGATGGCCACATTCTTCTCCTTCAGATATTCCAGAGTGCGCTTTAAGATATGGCGAATGCAGACATCCAGATCCGTCATGGCTTCTTTCCGAATCTCCGGCAGCTCCGACAGCATTTTCCGGTTGGGTTCGATAAAATCCGCAACGAAGATGATCTTCTCAAGAAGGGTCATATCCGGCTTCCCGGTGGTATGGTAGGTGATGGCGGAAAGGATTCCTTCATCTGTGACTCCGTACTTCTTGCGGGCATAGTAAGCCCCCAGCTTTCCATGAAGCAGATCCGGATTCTCTTCCTCACAGGCGCTGATGGGAAGACCGTGCTTCCTTGCCTTATTCAGCTTATCCTCTACGGAGATGCATTTGGCGTTGTCGTGCAGGAGTCCTGCGATCCGGGCACGCTGTACATCCTCTCCGTACAGGAAGGCCATACATGCCGCCGTGTATTCCACGCCGATGGAATGTACATATCGCTTCGGCGTCAGTTTCTTCTTAAGGGAAATGAGCATTTCCTCACGTTCCATAGATCCATCCTCCATTCAGGCGTTCTGATACAAATGCTGCTTCCGTATATAGGCTTCCACATTTTCAGGAACAAGGCCGTCGAGGGAATCACCTTTAGCAGCCCGCTCTCTTATCACTGTGGAGGAGACATCCATAGCCTCCATGGACAGCAGCTTGAGACTTGCCCCGGGGTATTCCGACTGATAGTTACGGATCAGCTCCTCTGCCTTCGTCCGGTCCACATCCTCACGGATGGCAGCGGCAAAGGTCGCAAGAGAGAACAGACCTTCAGGATCCCTCCAAGTGCCCAGATGCTCCAGGGAATCACCGCCGATAAGAAAATACAGCTCCGTATCCGGCATCTCTTCCTTCAGACGTCGGAGGGTATTTACCGTATAGTTCTCTTCCGGATCACTGCAAAGCTCCAGGTCCGAGACCCGCATGAAATCGTAGGGCTGCGTTGCCAGTGTCAGCATGGCGTAACGGTCATAGGCCGAGGTGGTGATCTTCGTGGTCTTATAATATCTGAGCTTTGTGGGCATAAAGAGAATCTCGTCTGCCTCCAGCTGTCTGTATGCCGCAAGAGCCAGAGCCAGATGCCCGTTATGAACCGGATCAAAGGTTCCGCCGAACAGGGCCAGTTTAGTTCTTTTTCTTTCCCGGGAATTCAATTTTGCTCTTCTCCTGATTCTGTCTGAATAGTACGATCTTTCGTCCGATCACCTGTACGACCTCACTTTTCGTACGCTCGGCCAGCGTGGCTGCCAGAGTATTGGGATCCTCCGTACAGTTCTTCAGAACATTGATCTTGATCAGCTCTCTTTTGGTAATGGCCTCATCCACTGCAACGGTGAATTCCGGTGTCAGGCTGGCTTTTCCCAGAGACAGGATCGGATCCAGCTGCATGGCCAGGCCCTTTAAATATGCTCGTTCTTTCGTAGTCATGATAGTTCCTCTTTCTCAAATTCCTTCGCCGGGCGCAGGATGACTTTACTCGTGGTAGTAATCGAATTCGTGGCCGTATACACGTACGGTCTCTCCGTCCTGGATCCCCAGATCCTCCAACTGCTGCAGGATCCCGTTATCCTTCATAAACCTCTGGAAGAACAGGAAGCCCTTTTCATCCTCCAGGTTCGTATACCCGAGCATACGCTCGATCTTCGGTCCTTCCACCAGATAGACGCCTTCCTCCTCCGTGCTCTTTTCCACGGTAAAGGACAGCTGCTCCGTCTCACGGAAGCTGTCAGGATCGATCTCCTGCTCGAAGATGATCTTCTCCTTCGGAAGCTCCTTCAGAAGGTCGGAAACCGCGTACAGGAGTTCCTTTACTCCTTCCTTCGTGGCTGCCGAGATGGGAAGGATCTTCACCATGCGGTCAGAGTAAGCTTCCTTCAGGAACTGAAGGGTGATGCTTCTCTCTTCTTCATCCAGAAGATCCATCTTGTTGCAGGCCAGGATCATGGGACGGGACGCCAGCTCGGCATTGTACTTCTCCAGCTCTTCATTGATCTGGCGTACATCCTCAACCGGGTCACGGCCTTCCACGCCGGCTGCATCCACTACATGTACAAGTACACGGGTACGTTCGATATGCCGGAGGAAATCGAAGCCCAGCCCCACACCCTCCGAAGCGCCCTCGATGATCCCGGGAATATCTGCCATGACAAAGCCGGATGCATCCGGAAGATCCACCACTCCCAGATTCGGTGAAAGGGTTGTAAAATGATACTCCGCGATCTTCGGTTTGGCGTTGGTAGTCACGGAAAGCAGCGTGGATTTTCCTGCACTGGGGAATCCCACCAGTCCCACATCCGCAATCATTTTCAGTTCCAGTGTGAGATACTTCTCTATGGCCGGCTGCCCGGGCTGCGCATATTTGGGTGCCTGCATGACACTGGTCACGTAGTGCTGGTTTCCCTTTCCTCCGCGGCCACCCTTAAAGAGGACCACGGGTTCGGTGCGGTCTGCCATATCCAGGATGACCTTTCCAGTTTCAAAATCACGGATCACGGTTCCGGGGGGAACCTTCAGCACCACATCCCTGCCGTTGGCACCGTGGCAGTTTCTCTTCCGGCCTTCTTCACCGTCTTCTGCCTTATATTTTCGGATGTTACGGAAATCCGTCAGGGTATTCAGTCCCTGATCCACAACGAAGACAACATTTCCACCGTCTCCGCCGTCACCGCCGTCCGGTCCTCCGTTGGGAACATACAGTTCTCTGCGGAAGGATACATGGCCGTCACCGCCCTTGCCGGAACGTACAAAGATTTTCGCTCTGTCTGCAAACATATCTACTCCTGATAGTTATAAAATAAGAGAGCTCTGTGTTTCCACAAAGCTCCCTCTCGTTTCTGGTTATGCAACCGGATGAACAGATACCTGCTTCTTATCTCTTCCCAGTCTCTCAAACCGAACAACTCCATCTGTCAATGCGAAAAGTGTGTCG
>CADBRW010000136.1 GCA_902797155.1 uncultured Lachnospiraceae bacterium | reverse complement strand
GATCCTGAGCTTTAGGAGGAAAAGTATGGACGACAACAATATGAATCCATTTGATCAAAATCAGGGAACGAATTCCTACGGACAGCCGCAGCAGAGCACGGATCCGTATGCGCAGAATCCGTACGGCCAGCAGCAGGGAGCGAATCCGTACGCGCAGCCACAGCAGAGCGCGGATCCGTATGCACAGAATCCGTATGGCCAGCAGCAGGGGATGAACCCGTATGCGCAGCCGCAGCAGGGAGCAAACCCCTACGCGCAGCCGCAGCAGGGGGCGAACCCATATGCGCAGCCGCAGCAGGGAGCAAACCCGTATGCGCAGCCACAGCAAAATGCAAATCCCTACGCTCCTGAGCCGGGCGTTAATCCGTATTCCACCAGCGGTGGGGCGCCGGTTCCTCCCAAGGAACCCAAGAAGAAAATGTCGGGCAAGATGAAGGCGCTGATCTTCGGTGGTATCGGTCTTGCGGTATTGGCAGTGGGTGTCTATTTCCTGCTGACGCTGGTGATCTTCCCCGCGAAGAAGACAGTGAAGGAGGCCTTCAACGGTTCCATTTCCACTAAGGCACTTGCCGAGAGGTCGCTGCTTTCAAAGGAACTCGGCGCTGATGAGATCGGAAATCTGATCAGCGAAAAGGGCGGAGGGATCGATGTCAGCCTGAAGGTTAAGAAGGCAGACAACGTTCCGAAGCTGGAAGGTCTTACGGTCAAGGGAAATGTGGCCATCGACAAGTCGGCAAAGAAGCTGTCCGGCGAGGGCGTGCTTGAAAACGGTAAAAATGAAACCATCGAGGCGGAGTTCTTCGGTGATGAGGAACAGACCTATGTCACCGTTAAGGATCTTATGGATGGATATATGGCCATCAACAATAAGAATATCATTTCCGCCATTAAGAATTCACCGTTGATGGAAGGCCAGGATCTGTCATTCCTCAGCATGATCCCGGATGTCAGCCTGGATTTCTTCTCCACGGAGAAGAAGAGCTTTGAGTTTAAGCTGAGTGATGAGTTCTGGGACAATGTAAAGGTGAGCCGGTCGGGTTCGGAGAAGCTGACGGTTGATGAGGCATCCGTTTCCGCAAAGAAGTACGAGGTGACCATTCCGAAGGATTATCTCCAGGAGAAGCTGGGAGAACTCCTTGACAAGTACATGGATGCATTTACAAACTCAGGCGCCGGGAATCTCCTGTCGGGCTCGGGTGTGTCCCTTGATCCGGCAACCATCAAGTCCATGCTGAAGACCATGATCACCGATGATGTGATCGTCTATGTATATCTGGACGATGACAAGGTGGTAGGGCTGAAGACCAGCGGCGAGCTGCACATCGTAGCTTACGCCCTGCAGTACAACATCGATTTCATCAGCTTTGTGGATGATGACGAATCCGCAACCAGCCTGGATGCATCTGTCTCCATCATGGGTCAGAAGATCGGAGTTACCGCAAGCATCGTATCCAAGAAGGACGACGGCAAGATCAGGACCGAGGTCAAGGCGGATATGGCTGCAGCCGGAAGAGACATGCTGAAGCTGGAGTATAAGCAGAATTACAATACCGGGGATAAGTCGATCCGCGGAACCGGCACACTGTCGGTTCAGGGAAAGGACACCGGATCCATTGATCTGGAAGGCTCCGTATCCGAGCTCGAGAAGGGCAAAGCTCTGGGGATCACGTTGGATGAGCTGAAGATTACGGCAGACGGCAAGGAATTGGAAATGGAAGCCGCCGCATCCATGCGTACATTGGATTCGGGAGTGACCGTAAAGGACCGGGATTCCGGCAAGAAGGTATTGAACCTGGCAACCTGCACGGAGGAAGAGGCGGATGCCTTTATTCCGAAGGATAAGCTGCAGAAGTTCAAAGAGAAGCTGGCAAGTTTCTTTAATTAAGGACAGTTGAGTAACATTTTCATGTAAGAAAGCGGAAGCGGATATGGGAGCTGTAACCTATCACAACATCATACTGGGGGATGGTATCCCGAAGATCTGCGTTCCGATCACCGGGCGTACGGACGAGGAGATCCTGCAACAGTCGGAGGCAATCCGCAAGGAAGCCGAGCGGCTGGCGGAGCAGGGCGTCCGTCCTCAGCCGGTGGTGGATATCGTTGAACTGCGCGTGGATTATTACGAGCATGTGTGCAATCAGACGATGCTGACGGAGCTCCTGTCGAAGCTTCGGGAGCAGCATAAGGACAGGCAGATCCTCTTCACCTTCCGCAGTGAGGAAGAGGGCGGGGAGTTCCGCCATGACCGGGCCGGAGGCATGCTGGAGGACATCCGCAGCTGGGCCATGGTCAGTGGCTGCATCGACCTTTTGGACGTGGAGCTGATGTCCGGCAACTACCGTGTGGTTCGGACGGCAACCAAGGCCAGGGATCTGGGAGTTGGAGTAGTGGTGTCCTACCACAATTTCGAGGAGACCCCGCACAATTCCACTATGGAAGACCTGCTGTGGGATATGGAGCAGCTGGGCGGAGACATCCTGAAGATCGCCGTGACGCCGAAGAATCGTTTTGATGTGGACCGTGTTATGGAGATCCTGGAGCTGGTGAAGGAAGGGAAGACATCGCAGCCCATCACCAAACCGGTTGTGATGATCTCCATGACGGAACCGGGAAAGCGCACCCGTACCGAGGGAGCGAAGCTGGGAAGCGCCTTCACCTTCGCATATGTGGGAAGCGGTTCCGCACCGGGACAGCTGCCGCTGGAGGAGATGGCGAAAGAGCTGCAGTAAACAACAAGTTAACATAAAAGGTGCCTGTCACCATTACAAAATTGTTACATCTTGACGTAACAGTTTTGTAATGGTGACAGGCACCTTTTATGTTAACTACTCAGGCTTTCTTCTCCGGATTCTCCGGTGCGGGTTCTTCCGGAAGCGGGTAGGTTACCTTCCAGGTCTTCCGCAGGGTATCCATGAATCTCAGCATGTCTCTGGATTCCACGTGGGAGATCTCCGGGCATTCCACCTTGCCCATGATAATGGCGTTTCTGGCTGCCAGGAATTCGTATTCATATCCGGAGATCTGCTTCTCCGGCGGCATGGTCTCTTCAAGGATCTCGTTGTTCTCACCGTAGACGCGGACCCGTGTCGGGCAGTTTACACCCTCGACCTCGATACGTCCTCTGGTTCCGTAGATCACGGCTCTGTTGTCAAGCTCGGACATCATGGAGACAAAGGCAGAAGCCATCTGTCCCTGAGGGAAGTTCATGTTGATGGTCTCGATGGCGTCCACATTTGATGAGATGCGGTTCACGGAGGAAGCGCATGCAGCGGGCAGACTTCCCATTACCATGAAGATCAGGGAGAGGGGATAGATGCCCAGGTCCAGAAGCGCGCCACCCGCCATTTCCGGTCGGAGCAGACGTTCCTTGTCGGTCAGCTTGTAGCCCAGGGATGCGTGGATGAAGCGTACATCGCCGATGGCCTTGGCTGCGATCAGCTCGCGAAGATGCAGGGTCAGGGGCATGAAGCGTGTCCACATGGCCTCACCGCAGAAGAGATTCTTCTCACGGGCGATGCCCATAACGGTCTCGGCGGTCTTGGCATTGTAGGAAATGGGCTTCTCCACCAGCACCGGCTTGCCTGCCTCCAGCGCGCGGATGGCCAGATTCGCGTGGGTGGGATGGATGGTGGTGATATACACCAGCTCGATCTCGGGATCCGCCAGCAGCTCGTCGTAACTGCCATACGCATGCTCGATCTCGTATTTGGAAGCAAATTCATCAGCCCGTGTCTTGTCTCTTGCAGCTACCGCAGAAATGCGGAAACCGTCCAGCTTTGCGATGGTCTCGGCAACCTTGCCTGCGATGTGTCCTGCGCCCAGAATACCTATATTAAACTCGATCATAAGGGTTCTCCTTTATCTCAGAAATCGTGTCATCCCGTGCAGGGCGGAAGAGACCTTCTCACCGAAGAGATGATACATACAGATTATACGTGACTTTCCGTAGTTTGTAAACCCGAAAGCAGAGCGGGACGGTGGTGCAAAATCGGGGACGGTTCCGGACAGTCCGGAACCGTCCCCGATTTTCCACTTGCGAACATCCTCGGCAAAGGGTATCATGGAAGATGGCTTATTATGTTAAAACAGACAGAGGTATCAAATGATCAAGAGACTGTTAAAAGAGGTTGGTGAATTTAAGAAGGATTCCTTCCTGACTCCGTTCTTCATGATCCTGGAGGTTATTTTCGATGTCCTGATCCCGCTGTTCATGGGCAAGCTCATCGATCTTTCGGAGGGTGAGGACGTCGATATGGGGCGGATCCTGATGTACGGCGGCATCATGCTGCTTACGGCGGGGGGCGCGCTCTGGGCGGGCATCATGGGCGGAAAATACGGTGCCCGTGCGTCTGCGGGTTTCGCGCGGAATCTGCGCCGGTCCATGTACCGCAATATCCAGACCTATTCCTTTGCAAATATCGATAAGTTCTCCACGTCCAGTCTGGTGACGCGTCTCACCACGGATGTGACAAATGTGCAGAATGCGTACCAGATGATCCTCCGCATGGCGACACGTGCGCCGTCAAATCTGGTCATCAGCATGGCAGTGGCTTTCACCATCAGTCCGCAGGTTGCCTTTGTGTACCTGGGAGCAGTGATCTTCCTGATCATTATGGCCTTCATCATCATCCCGAGGGTAACAAAGATCTTCAGCGAAGCATTTCCGAAGTACGATAAAATGAACGAAAGCGTGCAGGAGAATATCACCGGCATCCGCGTGGTGAAGGGCTTTGTGCGCGAGGAGCATGAGAAGAAGAAATTCGGCATTGCCAGCGGATTGATCTATAAGATCTTTGTGAGAGCGGAGAAGCTGATGGCAACCATTATGCCGCTCATGCAGAGCACGGTGTATTTCTGCATCCTGATGGTGAGCTGGGTGGGCGCGAAGATCGTCGTGAACAGCGGCCAGACGGAGCTTACCACCGGTAACCTGACACAGCTGCTCACATACTGCATGCAGATCCTTATGAGCCTTATGATGCTCTCCATGGTGGTGGTCATGATCACCATGTCCGTGCCCAGCATGAAGCGTATCTATGAGGTGCTGAAGGAGGAGAGCGCGCTCTCGAATCCTGAGGATCCCATCCTGGAGGTGGCAGACGGAAGCATCCGTTTCGACGATGTGGATTTCCGTTACAATGATACGGCGGAGGCACCGGTGCTGCAGGATGTATCCCTGGAGATCCGGTCCGGAGAGACCATAGGCATTATCGGCGGAACCGGCAGCTCGAAGACCAGTTTTGTGAATCTGATCAGCCGTCTCTACGACGTCAGCCAGGGCGCGGTCTATGTGGGCGGTGAAAATGTAAAGTCCTATGATCTGAAGGTACTGCGTGACCAGGTTGCAGTAGTACTTCAGAAAAATGTGCTGTTCTCCGGTACCATCCTGGAGAATCTTAGATGGGGAAATCCCAACGCAACACTGGAGGAGTGCATGGAGGCCTGCCGCCTGGCATGTGCGGATGAGTTCATCGAGAATTTTCCCCAGAAATATGATCTGGT
>CADBRW010000135.1 GCA_902797155.1 uncultured Lachnospiraceae bacterium | reverse complement strand
TTTCTCCACCTACTCGTCCAGGCTGCGGTAATACGCTTCCAGTCTCGGCCTTGCAGCCACATAATATGGCTCCAGTCTTTGGTCGAAATGCTTTCCCATTCCTTCCATGATGATCTTATCCGCCTGTTCGAAGGACATGCTCTCCTTATATACACGCTTGCTCACCAGCGCATCATAGACATCGGCGATGGCCATGATCCGCGCTTCCAGCGGAATCGCCAGCCCCTGCAGGCCCTCCGGGTAACCGGATCCGTCCCAGCGCTCGTGGTGGTAATTCGCCACATTTTCGGCGATCTTCCGGAAATATTCGTCATCGGTACCCTCCAGTACCTGATGCACGATCCGGCCTCCCTCCGCCGCATGTTTCTTCATTTCTTCAAACTCCCAGGGTTCAAAACGTCCGGGTTTTCGAAGGATGGCATCATCGACAGCGATCTTCCCCAGATCATGAAGGGGCGCCGCCTTAATGATGGCCTTACGGAATTCCTTCGTCAGATGAAGCTTGTTCTTCTTCATCATCTCATCCACCAGGATCCGCACACATTCACTGGTACGCTTGATATGTCCGCCGGTGGAATTGTCGCGACTTTCCACCAGGGTCGCCATACTCAGGATCATCTTGTTGTGAATCTCCCGGATATGCTCCGTCTTCTCGTCCACCTCTTCCTTCAGTGCGGAATTGAAGCGGTTGATCAGCGCGATATACTCCTGGTTCTTGGTGTCATCCGTTACGAAGATCCGATAGCCTCTCTTCTTCGTCCCGTCATACAGATAATCCACATCGAAGATATAGGTATGCCCGTCTCTGGAATAGAAGGATGTGTTGTTCTCCGGATTCTCTTCGAAGCTGTGGATCCGGTTCATTGCCTGCTCTTCAAGGAAAGGATAATCCGCCGCAGGAGTATCCACCTTGAACTCCTTCAGCTCCGGGAAGAATTTCCTGGCCGCATCATTACAGCCAAGGTACCTGTACTTAAAGTTAAATGACAGAAAGCCCGATTCCCCTGCTTCATTCAGGGAATCCAAATGCGTCTCCGTCACATCATAGAGACACATTCCCCGAACGATAAGAAGGAAGAAGAACTGTGCGAAGACAAAGGACGCCGGAAGGGGATTCAGGGTTGCGGGGAACAGTTTACTTCCGAAATAGGCGATCACGGAAATGCCCTGTGGGATCGCCATCAGGAGCACCACCTTATTCGATACATCCTTCTTCTTCAGGAAGGAATAAATGAGGGCTCCGATACTGATGGCGAAATAGATCGCCACCATGAAATAGAACACCGTATGAAGGAATCCGTATTCCTTCACCAGAAGCGTGATCCCGCCCTTAAATTCCAGGTGAAGGCTTGTATAGTAATAGGGGAGGCGACCGGAGGTCAGCACGGATGCATAGATCACAAAGGTGATCATGAAGAAGGCCACCCGAAGCACCCTCGGCAGCTCCATATTGCACCGGTCCAGGATACACATCATGATAAAAAGATTCAGGAAACAGCCGCCCAGATAGACCATGTCATTTGCAACGATGGCCTCCTGTATGTTCTGAGACACGGCTATGATCAGAAAACCCAGATTCGAAATGGGAATGAATGAGAAGATCAGGGTAAAATGAACATCAAAATGCTTGTGCCAGATCAAGACATAGATGAGCGTCAGCACAATCGATATTCCACAGGTTATTATGTAATATGCAAGCATACGGATAACCCTCTTCCCCAAGAAAATGTAACACCTACATTTTACAGGAAATACAGGTGTTTCGCAAGAGGGTTGGAGGCACTACTCTTCCTTGCCTACTCTTCCTTGGAAATGACGATCTTGCCGTCCACAACCTCCACCTTCACGCGGTTGCCGGTGATACCGACTTCCTCGCGCATCTCCGGAGTAAGACGAAGACGTCCTGCGCGGTCCATGACCACATATTCCTCGTGGGTATCATCAGTGGAAAGACCGGTATCGGATCCCTCAGCCCCTTCCCCGGCTTCCGGATCAACGAAGAAGCTTCCGCCTTCGCTCCGGCGCTCGGCAAGGGCATCGATCCGCTGCCGGTAGGCATCCTTAATGACACGTTCACTGCTGATCTTACCGTCTGCGATCATGACCACACGGTCAACCTTATTCGCCAGACTGAGATCATGGGTTACAATGATGACCGTCACGCCACGCTCCCGGTTCAGGGCACGGAAGAGGTCCTGTATTCTCTCAGATGTGGCGGAATCTACGGCACCTGTGGGCTCATCCGCAAGGAGGAGATCCGGATCGTTCATCAAGGCAATGGCGATGGCCACACGCTGCTGTTCGCCACCGGACATCATTCGGGGATAGCTGTTGGCTCTTGCCTCCAGTCCCACACTGCGAAGAAGACCCATCGCCTTCTCATGGCGGTCCTTTGCAGACATCTTTGAAAACATCAGAGGAAGCTCCACATTCTGAACTGCAGTGAGATACGGGAGCAGATTCTCCACACTCTTCTGCCACACAAATCCCACCCGTTTCTCACGGTAGTGGTTCATTTCCTGCTCCGAAAGCTCGGACAGACTGGTTCCGTCAAATGTGATCTTTCCCGCACTGGGGCGCTCCAGCCCGCCGATGATATTCAGCAGGGTGGACTTCCCGCTGCCGGATTTGCCGATAATGGCCAAAAGCTCTCCGCGGTGAATGGTAAGGTCCAGACCCTGAAGGGCCATAACCTCCAGATCTTCGGTCTTGTAGATCTTCACCAGGCCGTCGCAGTCGATGAGGACGTTGTCCTCCGCCGCAGACTCTTCCGCTGCGGACTCTTCCGTCACTGCTTCTTCCGGCGCCGATACGGTCGCAGACTCAGCATTCTCAGATATGGAGTTTTCCGTGCGATTCTTTTTCCACATGTCGGATATCCTCATCTTTCAAATGATTTACGGATTGCTCCGCAAGCATGACGCCTCATGACTTTCTGCGCTTAGATCATCCCGTCCTCAATCCTATATACAACGTCGCCCAGTTCCACCAGGCCGGGGTCATGGGTGGTCATCACGATGGTGATGCCTTCCTTCTCGGCCATATCCTTAAAGAGCTGGGTCACGGCCAAACCCGCTGCCGTATCCAGCGCGCCCGTGGGCTCATCTGCAAAAATGATCTCCGGCTTATGTGCCATGGCTCTTGCGATGGCGACTCTCTGCTGCTCACCGCCGGACATCTGTGCCGGCATGTGGCGCATCCGCTCTCCCAGTCCCACGGAGGAAAGCACCTCCTTGATCCGTGAATCCCTGTCTCCGGTATAACCCGCGGTACGAAGGCCGAAATCCACATTTTCATAGGCGGTCATAATGGGAACCAGTGCAACGGACTGGAAGACAAAGCCCATATGATAACGCCGCAGACGGTCTCTCTGGGCATCGGACAGCGTGGAATAACGGATCTCCTCCGTTTCATATCCTTCCGGTCCCGATACGCCTTCCGAAGAAGGATCCCCGGATCCGGTCTCGGACTTCCTTTCGCCCTTCTTCGACAGCTTCCTGGCACGGAACACCACCTCACCGGAGGTGGCCGGATCCAGGGCGCTGAGGATATTCAACAGCGTGGTCTTTCCCGAACCCGAGCGTCCCATGATAAGGATCAGCTTCCCCTTCGGCAGGGCCAGAGTGATACCCTTCAGCACCGTCAGCTCGCCTCCCGCCACCGGAAAGCTTCGGATGATCTGTTCAGTTGTGAGGATCATTTCTTCCATCTCATTCTCCAAGGGGACCCTCCCCCAGCCAATCATTCAGTATTCTTTAATCCTCGCCCAGCTTCAGGGCTTCTGTGATCTTCATCCGCCTTACGATCCTGCGGATGATGATAAAGCAGGCGATCATGGCACCGCCGATGATGATGCCCAGCCTGAGGAAATCCGCTCCGGAAATGTGCATCTCCAGTCCCACTGCATGCTTCTCCGGCAGATATACCACCGAGAACAGCTTGGCGAACAACACGGTAGCCACCGAACCGGCCCCGATGCCGGCAAGCACCGGTCCCAGCGACAGGAACAGCTGCTCCAGTGTCAGCATCCGGCTCACCTCTCTCATGGAGATACCCATGGCACGGTAGATACCGAAGAGGAGCTCCCGGTCACGGATCGATGTGATCCAGTGGATCAGATATCCCAGCACGCAGAGCATCAGTGCCACCAGAACATCCAGTGTGAAAAGCCCGTTTGTGATCTTTATGATGGAGCTGTTCTGCATGATGCGGATCTCTTCCTCCGCGCTGTGCACGCTGTCCAGGCTCCGGTCTGCCGGTGCCAGCCACTCTTCCAGCTTCTCCCGGATCGTATTTCCCGTCTCATTCGTACGGATCCAGACACCGTACGGCGTTCTCTCGAAGCTGCTGACCACGGTGCTGTAGTTCATTACGATCAGGTAATGATCCTTCTCCGTCATTTCCTCAGCTTCATTATACCCATATTCATAGGGCTCATACCCCGGAAATGCATCGATGATCCCGACCACCTTTCCGGCTGAAGATGCATAGATCTGATCCGCCTCCACCGGTGAATATCTGGAACAGGTGATGGCGTCACCGATCTTGATGTCATATTTCTCTGCAAGGTTTCTGGAAACAAGCACACCATTGGTCACCTGAGACAGCTCATTCAGATAGGTGTACCAGTGCTCGTCCGTGAGACCGTCCTTCAGTCGCGCGGTCTCACCGAACTCCTTGGTGTTGATGCCCATCAGAGTACCGGTTTCCTGATCGTTCCGTCCAACCTTGATCACGGCCTTGTCATCCCGTACCACCTTCGTCACGGATTCCGCCAGGCCTTCATCCACCAGTCTCTGATAAACCTTGAAATCCGGCTCCGTGTACTGCCAGCGCTTCGGCGTCTCACTGCTGAGCACCTTCAGACGCCAGGGTTCCGTGGTCACAACATCCGCACCAAGATTGTATTCGATCCGTTCGATCTGGTTTGCACTGACGGTACGCGCCATATTTGCATGGAACACGCTCATGGCGATGGTCAGCACCAGGAAGACGGAAATGACACCCGACCCGCGGCGTGTGCGGATGATCTGCAGAAATGCTGCGTAGGTCGGTGATGTGAAGCGGTTCTTTCCGATACGGAACAACAGCCGCACCAGATAGGAGATCAGGCGCAGGATCAGAAGTCCGCAGGAAAGCAGGAACAACGTTGCAGTAAGGAAGATCACGGGATCGATCCCCTCTCCCGACAGCACGGAAAGTTTCAGTGTATCCAGCTGTTTTGTAAAATCATACAGCAGGTAAAGCGACACGCCCAGCAGCGCAAGATCCACAAAGAACTTCTCCCAAAGCGGGATCCCGCTCACGTGCTTCCGGTTCTTGTTCTCCACCACGGTCCCGCCTGAACGCCGGAACACCGGTGTCAGCATAACGATGGCCGCCAGCAGGGCCGCCAGGGCGGAAACCAGGATCATGCCGGGATAGATGCCGTAGCCGGGCACGCTGTCTCCCGAAAATGTAAGGAATCCGGTAGCCGCTGCCGTCAGCCGGCCCGCCAGATATCCCACCAGCAGTCCCGGTCCGAAGGCAACACCTGCGATGATCAGAGACTGAACCAGATAGATCCTTACGATCCTGCCGCGGGTCGTACCACGGCTGTGAAGCATGACGATCTCACTCTGTTCGGAATCAATGATCCTGACGGAGATCATGCTGATAAAGAGCATCACCAGGATAAGCAGCGGAACCGAAACCGCATAGAGTACTGCCATGGCGGAGCCGCCCTTCTGACGTGCCTTCACCAGAGCTGCGGAGATATTCTCCGTAAGGTTCTCATCCTTTTCTCCGAACTGCTTCAGATAATCCTCCACCGCCGCCGAGTTGTCGATGGTGATCTTTCTGTAGTCGTAGAGCTTTCTGGTCTCACACTGGATCTCATCTGCCTTCAGCAGATCTGCCAACCGGCTGAAATCCTCCTTCTCCAGATAGATCATCAATCCGTTTTCCGTAAGACTCTTCTGCCAGAAATAATCCTCTGCGCCTGCCTCTTCAAATACACCCGTGATCACAAAGGTGATATTCTGCTCCTCCGAGGATTTCAGCTTCAATCCAAGGGTCTCACCCACAACAAAATGGTTCACGTCCATCAGGTGACGGTCGATCATAATGGGAATTGCGCCCTCCGGAAGGTCCTTCGCCTGACTGGGTGCAGTTCCGTCCAATATCCGAAAATGCTCACCCGCATAATCGGAATCGATATATCCGAAATCCAGGAACCCGTCCTCTCCGCGATAGGAGAAGGACAGCCTGCGGCCCTTGATCCAAAGCATCCGCTGGGTATTCACCACCGGAAGCTCCAGATATTTGTCCCAGGTATCCTCATAGCCCTTCATGGATTCCAGCGCCACATCCGCCACGGCTCCCGAGCCGTCCGGCCGCATGGTGCTGGTCCGGGTGATCGTAGCCGGATATACCTGCTCCTTCTCATAGCTCTCACGGAATTCACTCTGGATCAGCCGGTCCAGAGAACCCTTTCTGAGCATCATGATGACGCCGAAAACCGCGATCATGGAGATCACACCCACCATCAGTGCGAGATAAAGCTTATATTTATTTTTGATCTTCGTTAAGATAAATCTCAGCACGATGCCAAACCTTCCTCTTCTATTCCTCTATTCCTGGGCGATCACGTCGCCCGGCATCAGTCCCGACAGTATCAGTCGGTAATCCGAATACTGTCCTGCCTCATAAACCGTAACTCCCTGCTTCGAGAGCCCTGATTCCGTCACCTTCCATACGAAGTAGCTGGTCTTCTGCGTCAGTGTATCCTGCTCCGAATACACACATTTGGAGGGAACGATGGTCGCCCCGTGAACCTCGACTCCCTGGAATTTTGCCTTTGCGGAAGGAAGCTCCTCTCCGGCGAAAAAGCTTTCGTCGTCCATTTTCACGATGAACTGCTCATCATTTCCGGAAGAATAGGCAGGGGATGTGGTCATATGCACTTCGCCGTCTCTCGTGAAGAGATAGGGCTTCCCGGTGCCGTTCTCGGCCACACAGGTTCCCGTGTATTCCTTTCCGTCTGCCGTAAATGTGATGCGCTGTCCGGGCATGGCAGCCGTTGCCGCAGCCTGTCCGCGCTTCACGGGCATGTTCACACGGAGAAGCTTCTCGCCCTCACTGTTGATGGTGAAGAGGTACTGGCCCTTCGTCACTGTGGTATCCTTGCCCGGGACCTCCTGTCCCAGCGTTCCGCTGCTGGCCGCCGTCACCGTTATCGTACTTCCGGATGCGGATGCCGATGCAGCCATTTCCGCCCGGATCTGGGCCATGCTTTCCTCATACTCGGCAGCCTCCAGCTTCCGTTCCTCCGCCAGGATCTCCAGATCCAGCTGAAGCCGTTCCACCAGATACTTACTGTCACGCAGCGCTTCCTTCTCCTCCTGGGTGGGACCGGCAGGTTTCTCGTCAGACTGTTCTGCAGGTTCCCCGGCACTCTGCTTTTCTTTGTCTTCTTTATTCTCTTTCTCTTCCGGCTTTGCTTCGGGTGCCGCCGGAGTCTGAGGTGTATCCTTGGCCTTCTTCGCCGCCTCCAGCTCAGCCTTCAGCTCCTTCTCACGCTCGGCGAATTCCTTCACCTGGGCGGTATGCCCCTGCTCCACATCTGCCTTTCGGTTCTTCTGCTCCGCCCGGGGTCCTTTGTCCGAGGGGATGGAAAGGGTCAGCAGCTCCTGCCCCTTCGTAACCTCGGAGCCCGGAGAGGTCTTCACCTCCTGCACAGAGCCCTCCGATTCAGCCAGCATGATCTCATGCTTTGTGGGGAGGACGGCAAAATACTCGCTTTCATGCTCTTCCGTGTACTCGCCCGTTTCCACCGTGTACGCCTGATATTTTGCAGGCATCACTGCCTTGTTGTCATAGAATACCTGCTCTCCCTCTGCGACACCGGACTTCACCTCGGAATAAAGAGAATCCCTGGCTCCAAGAACAAGCTCTCTCCGCTCCCTCTGTCCGTCCGTACCCAGGACATAGCAGTAATAGCTTTCTCCTTCCTGATACACCGAATCATTTCCCACGGAGAGCACATCCGTACAGCTGACTCTGGTGAAATATACCGGCACCGTGGCACCGGCCTCCAGCTTAGTTCCCTGTGTACGGAAGCGGATCTGGGGATACTGGCCCACGCTGTTGGCGTAGCTCAGCTCTGTGGAGGTAAAGGGATACTCCTCCACAGGAACCTTCTTTCCGTCCACCATGATGTATTTTTCTTCGTAATCCTTATATTTATAGCTGTCTGTCTTCTCATTTGCCTCGATATACAGATTATCGAAGTCCGAGATCACGGCGATATTTGTATTTGCAGCGATCATGTTGGAAGAGGAAATGTCCACCAGAAAAGTCACCTGTCCGCTGTGAGGTGCGGTAAATGTGAGCTTTGCCTTCTCCTCTCTGAGCTTCGAGATCTGCTTATTCGTTTCGCTGATGGATGCGTCGGCAGATGCCAGATCGTATCTTCGATTCTCCTGTTCCTTCTTTATCTCCGTCTCACACGCGGCAGCCTCTTCGGCAAGACCCGCCTCTGCCGATGCCTTCTTCAAATACTCCAGCTTTTCCTCAGTCTTCTTGGATATATACTCATTGGAGCTGCGCTGCTGTTTCAGCACCGCAAGCTGCCTGGAGAGGGAATTCAGTTCCTGATCGATCTCCCTGGTATCGCCGACTGCGATCACATCTCCCTGATCCACATGGTCTCCGGGGCTCACCTTCAGTTCGTAGATGAAAAATGTCTTCTTTGAGAACACCGGATAGGTCTCCGGCACAACGATGCCTGTCAGGAAATTCACCTCACCGATATCTCTCTTCTCTGCAGGACGGTAAGAGTCGGTCAGTGCCACCGGCTCCAACAGCTCCGGGGCAGCAGCCGTCTCCTTCTTCCCACAGGACGTGCATGCCATAAGCAGCATTCCGAAAAGAAGGGTCAGGGCGACCCGTCTTCGGGCCGTCCTGATATGTATTGAATTGTGAGAAATTCTCTTCTTCATGCTTTCCTCTAGGGCATCTCCAGCTGTTCTCCGCCGGACAGGCCTTCCTTTATAATGATGTCATTCCCCACCGTATCTCCGGGGGTTACTTCGACTACATTTCTCATTCCGTCTTCGCGGACCACATAGGCATAGTACTTATCGTCTTTCTTGTAGATCGCCAAGTGGTTTACATAACACACATCCTTCATCTCCGGCAGTTCAAACTCCAGCTTCAGGCTCTTGTCCAACATTTCCCCGTCGGCATCCACCGGCTCAAAGTACACTTTATTTCCGGTCTCTCCCTCCGGCGTCTCCACAACCTGCAGCTTCCGTGGCGTGGTGCCGTTGGTTGCCGTGAAGGTCTCACCCGGCTTAAAGCTGTACAGCTCGGATGGATCCATTGCGTAGATCCGCCGGCTCTGGTCAACCACCACCATATCCTGTCCCGGGATGATGTATCCGTCGCTCAGCACCGCATTTACATAGCTGACATACCCATCCACCTTCGATACGATGTTCAGCTTGTTATAGGTTTCCCTGATATCGGAAATGTACAGACGCGCCACCTCGATCTCCCGGTTCAACCGGCTGATATCCGCCGAATGATCCTCCCCGGAATCGATGGAGGAAATGCGCCTTAGATGCTCGATCTCCAGATTGGCCTCCGTTATCTTCTTCTCATTTTCCTCAATCTGCTTGTCCAGCACATCGGAATGAAAGGCCACCAGCACATCCCCCGCATTCACGTGATCTCCCACTCCCACAGGGATCTCGTCGATCACCATGTTGTAGAGCATGAACAGCTCCTCGTACTGCGCCGATGAGATCTGATAGCGGGACTGTTCATACCCCAGCAGATCCAGCTTCGCCGAGAACTGCGGCGTCAGATCCCCGCGGACGACCTCCGCAACCTTGGGGACCACCGCATTGTATTCCGGCGTCCCTGCCGGGACCAGGCCGTCCTCCGCTGCCGTACCACAGCCACTGAAGGTCATGGCCAGCACACAGGCCAGGGCCGCGATATTCAGTTTTCTCCGGTACTTTCTGGACATGGTTCTCCCCTTCCGATTCTTTCAACGGTACCATCTTAAAACAGAATTGCATCTGAAATGTATCAAATTGCATCAATTTTCATTCAATTGCATCAAATCGCATCAAATCATATCCGCACCGTGGATAAAAACGAAAAAATGGACAGGACGGGGTCAGAGTCCCCGACAAAGGAGGTCTGACCTTGTCCTATCCATTTTCATAGTATTTCGTAACATTTTTGTAAAGGTGACAGGCACCTATTATGTAAACTACGGTTGCACCTTCGAGGAATCCAGCAGGGTTCCTCCTTCGGTGATGTAGTACTCATGGGTTTCCGTGCCATCGTACTTGATGAAGGTCACCTTCCAGAAGACGGCAGCGTAGGTTTCAAACGTGGTGTCCACCGCCTTGTAGGGTGTGGCATCCCAGGTATACCACTGCTGGTATTTGGATACCACCGGGTAGGTGAAGCCCGTCACCACCTCATACTCGCTGAGGCTGCATTCGCTCTGGGAAGCCGGAGAGATCCTGCTCTCCCACTCTCCGTAGATCAGGCGGACTCTCTGCTCCTCCGTCAGCTGGCGGGAGGCATTCTTCACCACCGCCTCCGAAGGGCCTGAGTAATAGGCTGCGGGCACCGGCGTCACCTCATTGTACTCCGCTGCCGCCTCCCGCTTCATAAGCGTCCCGGGAAGGATCAGCGTGGCCGCCACCACCGCACCGGTGAAAAGAAGCGCCAGGACTGCGATCACATATGAAATTGTCCTTCTTCTTTTCGTCATCTGTTCATGCTCCTTATGTTCACTCTGTTTCCTGCCTTCCGAAGATACGAAGGATTGCGATCCGCCCTCTGCTCAGGCCGAAGGATCCTCATCAGTCCCTGCAGGTATGGTCACCGTAAATGTGCTTCCCTCCCCCGGCGCACTGGTAAGAGAGATCTTCGCATCGTGCCTTTCCAGGATCACCGCTACGAGAGACATTCCAAGTCCCGCGCCACCGGCTGCCCGGGTACGGGATTTATCCACCATGAAGAATTCATCAAATATCTTCTTCTGATCCTCCTCGGAGATACCGATCCCGTGGTCACGCACGGTGAAACGATACGCCTGCTGAGGCTTTCCGCCGCCCGCCTTTCCGATATTCCTCTTACCGCCGTCCTTCATTCCGTCGACCGCATTTCCGGCACCTGCGGAAGTTTCCTCGGTCCCGCTCACTGCCTCTCCCAGGAACTCCACCACATCTCCCTGCATCGATGCCTTTCTCGCATTATCGATCAGGTTGATGAATACCGATTTCAGAAGCTCCGCATCTCCGTCGAAGGTTCCGGCCTTCACATCCGTCTTCAGCTCCACGCCGGACTTCTCCATCAGCGGCGCCATACTCCCTGCTACACTTTCCGCCATGGCCGGAGCCGAGATCATTTTCTTATCGATGGGATGATCCTTCAGATACAGCAGGTCAAAGAGCTTCAGGGACATGGACTCCAGCCGCTTTCCCTCTGAGAAGATATACCCCAGCGCCGTCTGCTGCTCCTCCCTGGAAAGATCCATGGACCGCAACGTGTCCGCATACCCGATGATGCTGGTCATGGGGGTCTTCATTTCATGTGTAAAATCCGCCACGAACTGCTCTCTCCTGTGGATCATGTCGTTCAGCTCCTCCACATGATCCTCGACGGAATCCGCCATGGAATTGAAACGGTCCGCCAGCTGCCCCACCTCGTCCGCAGAACGGATGTCCGTCCGCGCCGAGTAATCTCCTGCAGCAAAAGCATTTGTGGTCACACTCAGCTTCTCCAGCGGTCTGGTCAGCAACCAGCTGAGTAGGAACAGCAACAGTGTTGCCGCAGCCAGAAGGCCGATGGTAAACTGCCGATAATCCCGGATGCTCTGATCCAGCAGCGTCGTAAGTCCCGTGATGTCCCGCCTGGTAATGATGTTCAGCGCCTTCCCGTCCACCATG
>CADBRW010000134.1 GCA_902797155.1 uncultured Lachnospiraceae bacterium | reverse complement strand
GGGGGGCTCATATGGATAAGGTGGTCCGAAGCAGTAAAGGTGTAGTATTTACTATCCTGGACGGGATAATGTCAATGGCGGTTCTGCTGATTTCCTTTGCGATATTAGAACATTTTATGGACGGTGAATTTTCCGACTATATGTTCACCATCCTGTTTTTTGCCCTTGGGGGTATGAGGTTGATTCAGGCTTCACTATATCAGGATAAAAAGAAAATAGGGGTGCTTCGGTTTTTCATCGGAGCAGGTATATATTTTGTTACAGCGATCGTTCTTATCATCTGGAAAATAGATAACGACAATTGCGGGGTGATAGGTTGTTTTTATATACTGGATATAATAGTAGGAAGGGTTTTTGCCATTATTCAGGGCAAAAGAATATTCGGTCGGATCTGTAATGGTCTGATCACTATCCTCCTGTTATTTCTTTCCGGAAGTCTTATCACGATTTCGGTTGATGAAACAGGCAATGTAATGCTGGCCCTTCTGATCCTGATCGTTGTAAGGGTACTTCTGCATATTATCGCTTTTTCCTTCTCGCAGATTCAGCTGGATGTTCTGATGAAGATCATCAGGCGAACATTTGCATTGGAGATCTTATTCGGACTGTTAATGCTGATTGCAACATTTTCATATGTATTTCCGCTCATTGAGGATAATATCAATAATTATTGGGACGGGCTCTGGTACAGCTTTGCCATTGTAACGACCATTGGATTTGGGGATATCACTGCCACAACCGTTGTAGGACGGGGACTTTCGGTGGTCCTTGGAGTATACGGGCTCATTGTGGTATCCATGGTTACATCCATCATCATCAACTTTTATAGTGAGGTGAAGGAGATACAGGATAAAGAACGGGAGGAAGAATACGAGAAAAGAATAAAAAACAAGAAAAAGAAGAAAAAGAAGAAGGCTGAATCTGCGGAGGCTGAAGAAGCCGGGGAAGAAGATGAAGATGCTGAGGAAGAAGCTGAAGATGCCGAAGTAGATGACGAAACCGAAGACGAAACCGAAGAGTAGTCCTTTTTGATGGACTGCATGAGGGCAAAAACAGTGAGGTATGTATGGGAAAAGAAATGAATGAACAGGGGTTACAGAATCGGGTTGATCATGAGACAGGCCAGTCCTATTGGCACGGCCTTCTGGCGGGTACACCGGGCGAGCTGCTGCCGGAGTTCGACAGTATGGAGGAGAAGCCGGCGCAGGAGAGCTTAGTTTTGGAGTTCGAGTGTGATGAGGACGCACTTCGGAAGCTGCTTGGCGATACGGGCTGTAACGAGGGCACCTTTTTCGCAGCGGCAGGAGGATATCTTCTTACGCATTACACCGGTCAGAAGGATGGCGTGATCTTTACGGAACTGGCGGGTGATGGGGACGAAAGGATCCGGATCCCCTTTGCCGTGAATACTACAGAAGACGAGACAGTGTTAGGGTATCTTGGGAAGGCCGGTTTTCAGCTGGCGGAGAGCTGCCGTCATATGGGCGAATACT
Source organism: uncultured Lachnospiraceae bacterium (assembly GCA_902797155.1). Classification (GTDB taxonomy): domain Bacteria; phylum Bacillota; class Clostridia; order Lachnospirales; family Lachnospiraceae; genus Eubacterium_Q. The sequence continues at coordinate 1,525 of CADBRW010000134.1, read as the reverse complement.
CCGATAAAACGGAGGCGGAGCTGGATCTTTCGAACAGTGTATCCGTGACCTTCCGGGAGGAAAATGAAGCATTCCTGAATATACGTCTGCAGGACGGTGGAAGCACAGAGCTTCCTCTGCTTCGCATGGATGTACGAAAGAAGGCGGAGGGAGGATACCGACTTCAGGTAACCTTCCGTACCGATCAGTATACGAAGGAATATATCATGAGCCTGGCCGGGGCGTACCTTATGGTGCTCCGGGAGTTTCCTCTGTGTGAGAATCTGAAGGACGTGAATCTGATCTCCCAGGAGGAGGAAGCCCTGCTGGACAGCTTCAATCACACAGAGGTTCCGGTGGAGAATGTGGACATGGTAACTCTGCTCCGGAGAATGATGGAAGAGCATCCCCAGCACGATGCCGTGGTATTTCAGGATAAACACTACACCTATGCCCAGCTGGATGATATCTCGGAGAGGATCGCAGCCTATATCCGAAGCCATGGCCTGGGACGGGAGGATGTGGTATCCGTTCTGATCCCTCGCTGTGAATATATGGCCATCGCTTCTGTGGGCGTATTGAAGGCGGGTTGTGCGTATCAGCCCCTGGATGCCGGTTATCCGGAGGACCGCCTTCTTTATATGGTGCAGGACGCTGAGGTTCGGCTGCTCATCACCGACCATACCCTTCGTGAGAAGGTGGCGGGCTATGAGGGAGAGGTGCTCTTCCTTGAGGATATCCCGAATCTTCCTGCTGCAGAGAAGATTACGGATGCGCCTGCTCCGGAGGATCTCTTTATCATGCTTTACACCTCAGGAACCACAGGCAAGCCTAAGGGCGTGATGCTTGAGCACAGGAACCTGGTAGACTTCTGTACCTGGGCCCGGGAGTATTATCATTTCACTCCTGAATCCAGAGCGGCTGCCTATGCCAGCTATGGATTTGACGCAAATATGGTGGATCTCTATCCCACACTGACATCCGGCGGAACCCTCTATATCATTTCCGAGGACCTGCGAATGGCCCTGCCGGATCTTCGGGAATATTTCATAAATAATCGCATCACCCATGCCATCATGACCACTCAGGTGGGACGGCAGTTCGCAGGAATGTATAACGGGAATTGGCTGCAGTTCCTCACAGTCGGCGGAGAAAAACTGGTACCGGTGGAGCCTCCGAAGAATTTCACCCTTGTGAACGCCTATGGTCCCACGGAATGTACTGTAAATATTTCAGCCAGACCGGTGGATCGTCTGTACAGGAGAGTGCCGGTAGGTCCGGCGGTTTCAAATGTAAAGTTCTACGTTATCGGCGACAGCGGGCAGCGTATGCCTGTGGGTGGCCTGGGCGAACTCTGCGCAGCCGGCAACAGTGTGGGACGCGGATACCGGAACCTGCCGGAGAAAACGGCAGCGGTATTTACACCGAATCCATTCTCAAATGAACAGGGTTATGACCGGATGTATCATACCGGAGATGTGGTACGTCTCCTGCCCAATGGAGAGGTTGACATCCTGGGCCGCAGCGACGGACAGGTAAAGGTCCG
>CADBRW010000133.1 GCA_902797155.1 uncultured Lachnospiraceae bacterium | reverse complement strand
CGCCGCATGCTTCGCATGCGCTCGGTCCGTCTGTCGCTCGCCCGGCGCCGCATGCTTCGCATGCGCTCGGTCCGTCTGTCGCCGGACCGGTGCAGAAAAACGGAAACAGGACAATTCGTGCAAGCACGTTGTCCTGTTTCCGTTTTTCTGCGCCGGGCGGGCTCGTTACTCGCCCAGAAGCGGCTGTTTGTGGTCAAACAGCGCCAGGTTGATGGTATAGGTATCGTAGACCCCATGTTCGATAAAGTACTCGATGATGAGATCGAATTTGTTGCTGTGCGACAGGGCAAAGCCGGCACGTTTCAGCAGATCCTGAGTCTCATCCAGGTTCAGCCGCAGGGCCAGCGCAAAGGCAACCGCCGTCATTTTCTTCGGCTGATATTCTTCCTTGCTGCGGATCTTGGAGAAAAGCTTCCGGTCCACATTCGCACGCTTGTAAACCTCAACGTCAGTATAGCCCTTTTCATCGATCCACCAAAGCAGCGCCTCCTGCCAGGTGTCATCGAGATGCTTCATGCGCTCTTCCAGAGAATCACTGACCATGCTTTCTTCACACAGTTCTTCGACCTCCATGTCAGGCATGGCCGAAGCGGAAAATAAGGCCTGGCCCACCTGACCCGGCATGGGTGCGGACATCTTTGCCGCCCCATGGCGCGCAGGCTTCCTTGCATTTTTATCGGCATCAATTCCGTACTCTGCCTTCTGTCTGGCTTCTACTGTCTTCTCATCGATATATGCATCGATCTCATCAAAGACTTCTCCGGAAAGCACAAAGGATTCCGAGTCAAAGACTGCAAGAATGATCTTCATCTCATGATCCTGCAGATATTCCCTGATGACGGAAACTGCTATATCAAGTGCCTCTCTTTTCGGAAATCCGTAAACCCCGGTTGAAATCAGGGGAAATGCGACACTCTCACATCCCAGTTCTTCGGCAACCGCCAAACTGTTTATATAGCACGCACGCAGTGCCTCCGTCTCTCCATGGTCTCCGCCTTCCCAGGAGGGTCCCACGGTATGAATGATATATCTTGCGTGAAGCGCAAATGCCGGTGTCGGTGCCGCCTGTCCCACATTCAGCCTTCCGATTCTCTGCCGCTCTGCCAGAAGCAGCTCGGGTCCGGCAGCTTCGTAGATCGCACGATCCGTTCCGTCCGCATAGGTCGGTTCCGGATTTGCCGTATTCACTATGGCGTCAGCCTTTACCTTCGTGATGTCGTTTCTAACGATCCGAAATGCCAAGGTTGGCACCCCCTTCCTCTTCACATGGACTCACATACCGAACCCTTCGGCATGATACCCATGCTTATTATTTCCATCGGTTATTCTTCCGACGCTGCTTATTCCGATACATCTCCGCATCTGACTGATCGATCACTCTGTCGAAGGACTCTCCCTTCTCCTCCATGGTCGCGGCACCGAAGGATACCGACAGCTTCTGTCCGTGGATCTGGAAGATATCCTCCATCTCCTCCAACATTATCAGATACTCCGCAGCCCGCTCCTCATCCGTCTTCGGAAGGAACGCCAGGAACTCATCCCCGCCCATACGGCAGATTATACTGTTCTCCGGAAGAATGGACTTCATCAAAGTCACAGACATACGGATATACTCATCACCCATCATATGTCCGTACTTATCATTGATCATCTTCAGGTGATCGCAGTCAGCGGAAATGACACTGACCGGATAACTGCTCTGATTCAGAGTCTTCGTATATACATCCATGTATGCACGGTTATAAAGTCCTGTCAGTTCATCCGTGAAGGACATCTTCTCCAGCTTCCGCTTCAGATTCTCCTGCTCGGTCACATCATTGATCAGCGCAATGATCCCACGGATCCGCCCGTCCTCATACTTCAGCGGTTCCTTAATGAGCTGCAGAAACTCCTGCCTGCCGTCTTCATTCTCCTCAATGATATAGGAGGTTCCGACACCCGTCTTCAGGATGCGCATATCCGACTCGTAGGCCTTCCGCGCATTCTCCACATCTTTTCGGATCTCCATATCCGTCTTGCCCCGAATGGTCCAGTCCGGATCGTCATAATGCTCCAAATGATGCCAATACTGGGTACAGAAGACATATTTCCCGCGGGCATCCTTCAGATAAATGAGTGACGGCAGCACCCGCAGCATATCGGCGAATTCTGCAAAGGATACGGAATTCACCATCTGACTTGCCCTCTTCACACGATTTTTCACAACATCCGTCGGTGCACCCATCAGGATCACATCCACGATCGGATCCGCAAGAAATGCAAGATCCGCCTGCACATGCTCTTCATCCGTAAGCGCCAGCGCCGGGATTGCAAAGATCACCGAGTTGTTATACTTCATATGCTCCAAAATCGCAGAAGCAGTTTCTCTGGTACTTGGACGGTCGATCAACACGGCGTCGATCTCATCCGTCTGATCTATCAGCCTCTGAATCACCTTCTCGGCATCCGATTCCACCAGGATCTCATAGCTGTCCTTCAGGACATCTTCTGCATACCGGGCAACTTCCCCATCCGGTTCCGTGAACACTATCAACTTCTTCATCTGCTATTCCTCCGGGTATCTAGTCCTTCTCTCCGTCTACAACAAGAGTCGCCGACCCAAGCGCCTTCAGCGGGCGTCCGTTCTCGTCCTTCACCAGGGTATACCGTACATGGAAGGG
>CADBRW010000132.1 GCA_902797155.1 uncultured Lachnospiraceae bacterium | reverse complement strand
TGGCAGATGATCTGACGGCATCCTGCGAGACGGATCAGGAGAAGGCGGAGCGGATCGAGTCTTTTCTCCGCCAGTACAAATACGATCTTTCCGTGGACCTTCGCGAGAGCGAGAATTATGTGGATTCCTTCCTCTTTGAGGTTCAGAGTGGTTATTGTATGCATTATGCATCGGCCATGGCCTGTCTGCTGCGTGCTGCAGGAGTACCTGCCCGCCTGGTACAGGGCTTTCTGTATAAGCCCAATGACACCGGTCTTGTCACCGGTCAGCAGGCCCATGTCTGGGTGGAGGCGTATCTTTCGGGAGTCGGATGGGTTCGGTTTGAACCTACACCGGCAATGCAGAATGCGGAGGATACCAGATGGGGACTGGTGCTTACGGAGACTGAAGAGGAAGAGCTTCCCACGGAGCTGCCGGAGGATAAGAAGGAAGACGAGGAAAAGACTCCGGAGCTGCCGGCTCCCGTTCCCGTGCCTGCAAAACAGGTGAAGGAGAATACGACCTTCCGGGATGTGATCGTTACGGTGGGATATTATCTGCTGGCGATCCTGGGGCTGGCAGGCGTTCTGGTTGCAGCGTTTCTTTTGGGCCGCCGCATCAGATATGCAAGGCTGTCGCCGGAGGAGAAGCTGCAGACGGATGTGGAAAAACTGCGGAAGAAGCTGGATCATGAGCTTCCGCCTGAGACCCGGGCACAGTCCGTATTTGATTATCTTCCGTACGTAAAAGATGAGACGAGGAGGAGCAGTCTGGAAGAGCTGTTCTGGGGGTACTATCGTGTGCGCTTCCGTAAGGATCCTGCATCCGGAGAACTGGTAAGACAGATGCGTGAAGCAGCTGCTGCGGATTACCGCAGCTGATATTGAGGAGGTAGGTTATGAAGGAAATGAAACTGCCCTTTACAGCGGTACTTATGCCGGAGGATTACGGTCCGGTCATCCGCTGCATGATCATAAGCTGGAAGGAACCTGAGGAGCTGGAATGGCTGGAGCATTACCGCTTCCCCGGTGAGATCCTGTCCCGGATCCGTTCCGATGAATACGGACACCCGGATCCCATGGGGATGTACTATACGATATTTCCGGTGAACGGACCGGAGATCGAATGGACCAAGGCGTTCCAATGGATCGAAAAAACGGAGAAAAATGTATACAGAGATCTGTCCCTTAAGGGACTCGAATGTAAGCGGGTGGTATGTCCTGCAGCAGACCGGTTCATAAAGCGGAGAGCCTATACGAAGCTGAAGGGCGCGGACGGAAGACAGCTAAGCCTGAAGTACAGGGATTATCTTCCGGAGAAATACAGGGATCGGAAGGGCGTTCGCGGCGTCCTGAAGGGAACCATGCCGTTGATCATCTGGCTGCATGGCGCGGGAGAGGGCGGAAAGGATCCGTCCATTGCCCTGCTGGGAAACCGTGTAACTGCGTTGGCGGAAGAAACGGTGCAGATGTATTTTCCCGAAACCGGCGCAGGCGTGCTCGTTCCCCAGTGTCCCACCATGTGGATGGATGTGGACGGAAAGGCGCACTATAATGTGGCAAAGCTTTCCTCGGACGGAGCATCCTACTATACAGCTGCACTTGCTGAACTGATCCGGAGATATATCAAATATCACCCGGAGGTAGACCGAAGCCGGATCTATATCGGCGGCTGCTCCAACGGGGGATATATGACCATCAAAATGATCCTGGAAATGCCGGAGCTTTTTGCCGCCGCATTTCCATGCTGTATGGCTTACCATGCTGCATGGATGACGCCGGAACGGATCCGTACCCTGGCGAAGGTGCCCATGTGGCTGACGGCAGCGGCTAATGATGAGACAGTGCCTCTGATATCGGAGACCGGAGAACCGGCTTATTCCGATGCTCTGGTGGAGAAGCTGAGAGCAGTGTCCGCAGAGGTGATCTACAGCCGGCTTCCCCAGGTCCTTGGCTTTACCTCGACGGGATTGCCGTATGAATATTTCGGACATTGGTCCTGGATCCCGCTGTTGCAGGATCAGATCACTAAGGAATTTGGCGGAGAAGAGATTCATCTCTATGAGTGGCTCGCCTCCAAGCACAAGGCGTAAAACTTGATTTTTTGATAAAAATAGAGTATAGTTATAGATTGCACATGACGCTTTGGGTTACATAAGTTGGAGGAAGCCGGGATGGATGAGAGAGTAGAACGGCCGGATTCCGCTGAGGTGAAGACCGAGTCAGTAACGGAAGGCGCTGTGGGACAGGATGTCGCAGCGCAGGATACAGAAAGAGTATCCACGGATGAAACCGGATGTGGAGTTGATTCTGCACCAAACGGCGTAAAAAAGAGGAAGAAGAAAACAGCCAAACAGTATGCCATTTCCTTTTTTATTAAGATAGGCGTAACTGCTTTTGTTGTTGTGCTTCTTCTTATTTTTGTTGTGGGGATCTATGTGAATCACAGCAACGCCGGCTATCCGATGATCAAGGACGGGGATCTGTGCCTTACCTTTAAACTTGCATCCCTTCATAAGGGAGACCCGATCGTCTATGAGAAGGACGGGGAGACGAAGTTCGGCCGGATCGTGGCCGAAGCCGGAGATATCGTGGATGTGGGTGATGAGGGCCTTACCGTAAATGGCTACGGGACCTTCGAAGATACCGTATATCCCACCACGGCGGAAGGCGCAGCCATCGAATTTCCGTACACTGTTCCCGAAGATACCGTATTCGTCCTGAACGATTATCGGGCGGATGTGTATGACAGCCGTACCTACGGCGGAATTCCCCTGAAGGATACGAAGGGGAAGATCATTTTCTTATTGCGAAAAAGGGGCGTCTGATCGCGTCAGACGAAAATATACAGGCAGGTATCCCCCTGCCACAACTACCATCTATATTATGGAGGTTAAAACATGAAGGGAAAGAAGCTACTATTAACCACGGTGCTAGCGGCCTCGTTTACCGCGATGCTGGGAGCACCCTCGGCGGCGGCTACGGTCTACGCGCCGGTTGCGGGTACAACCTGCAGTTTTAACAAGTATCTGATCATGGATAAGGATGATGTGGTTCCGAATGCAACATTTTCTTTTACGGCTGCTCCGGGAACGGGAATTGCCGCAACGGCTGCCAGCGGAACTACACCCGGAACCGTTCAGGTCCTTCCGGGAGTCGGAACACCGGTCATTCCCGATGTAACATTTGCTCCGGGAGATGCAACAGAAACTTCCGCGGGTACATATGTTGACGTTGCCAGACCGGCATCTGACCGTGATTCCACACTTGATGCCACCACAGGTGTACAGCTGGAGACCAGTGAGAAGTTTGCGACGAAGCCGGTAACGGTATCCTTCACGGGTATCACCTTTGATGAACCCGGTGTATATCGTTATATCATCACCGAGGATGAGGATACGACCCATACGGCTGCCGGCATCATGCATGATAATGATGTGGACCGTGTGCTTGATGTGTATGTCGTTGATAAGGGAAATGGAACTCTGGAAGTTTCCTCCTATGTCATGCATAAAAATGCGGACACCGTACCGGCAAATGATACCAACGGATCAGGGAGTGTAACAATACCCGGAGCAGCGTTGGCAGATAAGACCGATGGCTTTACCAATGAGTACAGCGCTAAGGATCTGGTGATCAAGAAAGAGGTTACGGGAAATCAGGCATCCAGAGACAAGTGGTTCGAAATCACTGTTAAACTTACGGGTGTAGGTGATGACGAT
>CADBRW010000131.1 GCA_902797155.1 uncultured Lachnospiraceae bacterium | reverse complement strand
GCTGGAAAGCGGTCATAGCGTGGCCATCGTCGGCCCCTCCGGTTCCGGCAAGAGTACCATCATCAATCTGATCCCCAGGCTCTATGATGCAAATGAAGGGACGGTGCTTTTTGACGGTATCGACGTAAGAAAGCAGGATCTGACACATTTACGAAATGAGATCGGTGTGGTTTCGCAGGAAACGTATCTCTTCAACGGATCCATCCGGGAGAATCTTCTGTATGCGAAAGAAGATGCCACGGAACAGGAAATGATAGAGGCCTGCAAAAAGGCAAATATCTATGATTTTATAGAGAAGCAGGAAAAGGGACTGGATACCATGGTGGGAAACCGGGGGCTCAAGCTGTCGGGAGGTGAGAAGCAGAGGATCTCCATCGCCCGGGTGCTTCTCAAGGATCCGGCACTCCTGGTATTTGACGAGGCGACCTCTGCGCTGGATTCCATCTCCGAGAGTAAGATTCAGGAAGCCATCGATCCGATCATCGCCGAGCGGACCAGCATCCTGATCGCCCACAGACTTTCAACGATCCTGGCCGCAGATGAGATCCTGGTGGTGAAGGACGGAGAGATCGTCGAGCGCGGACATCATAAGGAGCTGGTGTCGAAGGGCGGCGTCTATACAGAGCTGTACCGAACGCAGTTCCGCTCGGGGGAAGAGCGGGATACGGAGGAAACCGCCGTTCGCAGCGAAGGGTATTCAGAAGGGGAATCATGAGATGAGAATATTTATGATGGTGCTGGGAGGGACCGTGGTTGGACTGCAGCTGCTCCTGACACTCATAGAACGGTTTGGATGTAACATGCCAGTGGAAGCAAAGCTGGTGGAACTGGTGAAGCACAGAAGCGGGATCGGAACGGTGAAGCTTCCGGTGCTCCGGTATACCGTGGACGGAAAGAAATACGAGATCGAAGCCAGGATCCATGCGAAGGGGTGGAAGAAGGAAGGAACTCACAGTATCCTTGTGAACCGCAGGCATCCCGAGAAGATCTGGCATAAGAGTAAATGGTGGGATTGTATCAAGGTCGTGTTCCTCGGAGCGCTTTGCTTTGGATTGGGATACCTGGATTTCTGACAGGAGGCATTATGATTTCAGAAAAGGATACCATATGTGCCATTGCCACCGGCACCGGCAGTGCAGGGATCGGGATCGTCCGGATCAGCGGACCGGATGCCGTCGGGATCGCGGACCGGATGTTTCGTGGAATGCGCAGGCTTACTGAATTAAAGAGTTACACGGCTGCCTTCGGAAAGCTGGTGCGTTTGGCCGATACGGAGGAGGTTCTTGATGAGGCCATCGCTCTTGTAATGCGGGGACCTCACAGTTACACGACCGAGGATGTTGTGGAATTCTCCTGTCACGGGGGAATGCTGGTGCTGCGTCGGGTGCTGGACGAACTGGTACAGGCGGGAGCCCGTCTGGCGGAGCCGGGAGAGTTTACAAAGAGGGCCTATCTGGGAGGACGGATCGATCTTACGGAAGCGGAAGCGGTGATGGATGTCATTGCGGCGGAAAATGAGCATGCGCTGAATGCTTCGCTGAATCAGCTTCGCGGCGGACTCAGGGACGAGGTGTCGGCACTGAGAGAGAAGCTGCTGTATGAGACCGCCTATATTGAATCGGCGCTGGACGATCCTGAGAATTACAGTCTGGATGCATATGAGGACCGGATCCGTCCGGTGCTGACGGAAGAAGGTGAGCGGATCAGCCGGCTGATCGCCGACGCAGAGGAAGGACGCATGTTGAGACAGGGGATCCGTACGGCCATCGTAGGCCGTCCCAATGCCGGAAAGTCCTCCATTCTGAATCTTCTTCTTGGTGAAGACAGGGCCATTGTTACGGAAATCGCAGGGACAACCCGGGATATCCTGGAGGAGAAGGCGGTTCTCGGAGGCGTGCAGCTGGTCCTCATCGATACGGCGGGGATCCGTGAGACGGAGGACGCAGTTGAAAGGATCGGCGTAGAGCGCGCAAGGGCCGCGTTGGATACGGCCGAACTGATCCTGCTGGTGATCGATGCCGCAGAGCGGCTCACGGAGGAGGACAGAGAGCTGTTTCGGAACATTTCCGGAACGGAGGCTCCGATACTGGTTCTGCTCAATAAAAATGATCTGGATACGGTGATCACTGCTTCGGAGGTGGAAGGACAGCTGCGGGCCTCTGCAGAGCAGGACGCAGTCCGGATCGCCGGGGTGATCGAGATCTCGGCTGCTACCGGAGAAGGGAAGGATACACTGGCCGGAGCGGTACAGGAGCTGTTCTTCAAAGGAATGCTGTCCGACAGTCAGGAGCAGTATCTGTTGAATACCCGGCACAAGGAGGCTCTTCGGGATGCGCTGGATGCGCTTCACCGGGTGGTTGACAGTGTGGATGCAGGTGTGGGAGAGGACTTCTATACCATAGATCTGCTTGCGGCCTATGAGGCCCTGGGCCGGATCACCGGGGAGACCCTGGAGGACGATCTGGCGGACAAGATATTTGCAGAATTCTGTATGGGTAAATAAGTGCGCCATGGCCGCGAAGCGGACATGCAGCCATGCTTTGCATGGCTGGCACCAAGAATATAAGGAGATAATAAATTGTCAACATTTGTGGAAGAAACCTACGATATCGTCATCGTCGGGGCCGGACATGCAGGCTGTGAGGCAGCTCTTGCGGCTGCGCGTCTCGGCTTTGAGACCATTTTATTTACCGTCAGTATGGACAGCGTGGCTCTGATGCCCTGCAATCCGAATATCGGCGGAAGCTCCAAGGGACATCTGGTCCGTGAGATCGATGCCCTTGGCGGGGAGATGGGCAAGAACATAGATAAAACCTATATTCAGTCGAAGATGCTGAATGTGTCCAAGGGACCGGCGGTTCATTCCCTCCGTGCCCAGGCGGATAAGGGAGAATATACCAAGGAAATGCGCCGTACCCTGCAGCGGGAACCGAAGCTTACCCTGCGCCAGCAGGAGGTGACGGAGCTGCTGGTGGAAGCGGGTGATACGGGAACCGACTCATTGTCACATCGGGTGGTGGGTGTACGTACCTGTTCCGGTGCGGTCTATCATGCCCGTGCGGTAGTGCTCTGTACCGGCGTGTACCTGAAGGCGCGGTGCATTTACGGGGAGACCATCAGCTACACGGGTCCCAACGGACTCTCGGCCGCAAATCACCTGTCCGATTCCATGGCAGAAGCAGGGATCGGTATCCGCCGCTTTAAGACGGGTACGCCACCGAGGATCGACCGGAAGTCCATCGATTTCTCCAAGACGGTGGAGCAGAAGGGAGACGAGAGGATCGTGCCCTTCTCCTTTGAAAACAAGGCTGAGGACATCGCCCGGGAGCAGATCTCCTGCTGGCTGACCTATACAAATGAGGAAACACATCAGATCATTAAGGAAAATATCCATCGCTCTCCGCTTTATTCCGGCGTGATCCAGGGAACCGGTCCGCGGTACTGTCCGTCCATCGAGGATAAGATCATGAAGTTTCCGGATAAGGACCGGCACCAGCTCTTCATCGAGCCGGAAGGGGAGTTCACGGATGAGATGTATTTGGACGGCATGCCATCCTCTCTGCCGGAGGATGTACAGTACCGTATGGTGCATTCCGTACCGGGACTGGAGCATGCGAAGATCGTAAGAAATGCCTATGCCATCGAGTATGACTGTATCTCTGCAACGGAGCTGAAACCGTCGCTGGAGTTCAAGTCCGTGGAGGGTCTCTATGCAGCGGGGCAGATCAACGGCAGCTCCGGATACGAGGAAGCGGGAGCTCAGGGGCTTATCGCCGGGATCAATGCGGCCAGAAAGCTGCAGGGGAAAGAGCCTGTGGTCCTGTCCCGTTCCGACGGTTACATCGGTGTTCTGATCGATGACCTGGTAACGAAGGAGACGAAGGAACCCTATCGTATGATGACCAGCCGTGCGGAATACCGCCTGCTTCTCAGGCAGGACAATGCAGACCTCAGACTGACCCCCATCGGATATGAGATCGGGCTGATCCCGGAGGAACGCTATCAGAGGTTTCTGGCGAAGAAGGAAATGATCGAGTCGGAGATCGCCCGGCTGGAGAGCACGGCCATCGGAGCGGCAAAGGAGACACAGGAATTTCTGGACGCTCACGGAAGTGCACCGCTTCATACAGGTGTGACACTGGCAGATCTGCTGCGCCGGCCGGAGTTTAACTATGAGGCGCTGGCTCCGCTGGATCCGGCAAGACCCACAGAAGGCGTGTCGGAGGAAGTGATGGAGCAGATCAACATTTCCATTAAGTACGAGGGTTATATCAAGAGGCAGAAGCAGCAGGTGGAGCATTTCCTGAAGATGGAAGGAAAGCGGATCCCTGCTGACATGGATTACGGGCAGGTGAAGAATCTCAGGAAGGAGGCACGCCAGAAGCTGGAGGCGGTCCGGCCTGAATCCATCGGCCAGGCATCCCGGATTTCCGGAGTTTCCCCGGCGGACGTGTCCCAGCTGATGCTGTATCTGCACATTTGATATGTTTTATGAAAAGTCCACTTCGGTGGACTTTTTTGGATTTAAAATGGTTTAAAAGAGGTTGACAGGTTTATGGAAGATGGATAGTATGGTGTTATAGAGGGTGAAAATGGATGTTTTATGGGAAGGAGGATAGGGATGACCTTACAGGAGATACTCAGATGTAAGAAGGAATACGGTTTTACAAATCAGCAGATATCAGAGGGCTCCGGTGTGCCGCTCGGAACGGTGCAGAAGGTGTTCGGCGGTTCGACCGGTGCTCCGAGATATGAGACGATACAGGCGTTATCTTCCTTCTTCGAAAAAAAACAGCAGCTTCGGGGAGATTTTGGGGTGGTCCGTGAGACGAGTGCCTACCTTGCGACAGAAGGGAAAGGCCTCTTAGGGAAGGCTGTGCTTCGTCCGGAAGATCGTTCCGGAAGGACCATCGAGGACTACTATGCGCTTCCGGATGGGGTGAGGGTTGAGTTGATAGACGGAGTATTCTATGATATGGCGGCTCCGACATCTGTTCATCAGAGTCTTGCGGGGAAGATATTCGCTGCGCTTGACCAGTTTGTGGAAGGAAACGGCGGTTCCTGTGTACCCTTCGTTTCGCCGGTGGATGTTCAGCTTGATGCAGATGAGAAAACCATGGTTCAACCGGATGTGATAGTTGTATGCGACAGGTCGAAAATTACGATGCAGTGTATCGTGGGGGCGCCGGACTTTGTGGTGGAAGTGCTTTCATCCGGAAACTGGTACACGGATATGTTTCGAAAGAAGAGAAAGTATCAGGCGGCGGGTGTTCGTGAATATTGGATCGTACTTCCGGAGGAGAAACTGGTACAGGTATATCTCTTTGAAAGTGGCGAAGAGATGAAAGAATATACCTTTGAAGATCAGATTCCTGTAGGGATCTGGGACGGAAAGTGCAGGGTGGATCTTGCGGCGATTTACAGATCGTTGCTGCGAACGCTGCCGTTTTTAACCCAATAAAATGTTTCGGGAAACGAAATCATGTTATAATAGCAGTGGCGGTGTGCGAAGCAGGCGGGTCCCGCAGCCCTGCTTTAATAAAGAACGGAGGATACAAGGATGAAGACATTGATCGTAGTTGACATGCAGAATGATTTTATTGACGGAAGTCTGGGCACGGCCGAGGCGGTAGCCATCGTGGATGCCGTGCGGGCGAAGATCGCGGAGTATCGGGAGCGGGGAGACGAGGTGATCTTCACGCGGGATACCCATCATGAGAATTATATGGAGACAAATGAGGGGCGTCACCTTCCGGTGGTGCACTGTATCGAGAGTACTCCCGGCTGGGAGATCCGTGAGGGTCTCTGGTTTGAAGGTGCCGAGATCATCGACAAGCCCTCCTTCGGCTATACCGGATGGGCAGGACGCGAGTTTGAAGAGGTGGAGCTCATCGGGCTTTGCACAGACATCTGCGTGGTTTCCAATGCATTGATCATCAAGGCGCTCTACCCGGAGATTCCGGTATCTGTGGATCCGGCCTGCTGTGCGGGTGTGACCCCGGACAGTCATGAGGCGGCCCTCACCACCATGCGGATGTGCCAGGTGGAGGTAAAATAAGTGCTCTTTGCATTGATCGACAGCTGTATCATCGCCGTGCTGGCAGGTGTGTCCGCCTTTCAGTCAGATCATCCCGTCCTGCTTCTTCTTGCTGCGGGACTTCTTCTGATGGCTGTCACAGCGCATACCATGGGGATCCGGCTTACCTGGCTGAAATGGATCCTCGCGGCATGCTTCGGAGTGCTCTCGGGCGTATGGTACGGTTATGCGGTCTTTGCAGTTCTGTGGCCGAAGGAAGATGCTGAGACGGAGGCTCCCAAAGATGTGAAGGGGGAGCAGGAGACTCGCCGGCTCCTTGGTCTTTGGTTCTGGCTTCCGTCCATAGCTGCAATGCTGCTCTTTCTCGGAGCGGAGATGGTCATGAATCATGATGATCTAAACGGTCAGTTTATTGCGGAACAGTTCCTTCTGGCCCTTGCGGTTCTGGCCTCAGTGACAACGGTCCTGCTGATCAAGCAGGGGATCCGTGTGGAGCGGATGAAGCGTTTCAGGGAGAGAGAACGGCTTCGTCAGTCTGCCATCAGCGAGATGCACGAGAAGAAGCTGAACCGGCAGTTGGCGCAGGCAAGCTATCTGGCGGATAAAAATGCGCGTCTCACCGAGCGTGAGAATATCAGCAGAAACATCCACAACAGCGTAGGACATAATATCACTGCCGCGATCATGACGTTGGATGCGGCGGATATGCTGTATGACAAAAAACCGGAGGAAGCGCGGAAGCGGATGAATGACGCAAATCTTCGTATCCGCGGCAGTCTGGAATCCATACGCCGTGCCGTGCGTACCCTGGATCAGGACAGTGAGGATGTTCCGCTTACGGATCTGATCGCAGGGATGGACAGTATCATCGATGAATTTGTGATGGATACGGAGAGGACCTGTGACCGGCGTTACGATACATTTCCGGAGGGAATGCAGCTCCCTCACGAACATCTGGAGTTCCTGACGGGAGTGCTGCAGGAGTTCCTGACCAACGGCGTGAAGCATGGGCAGGCGGATGCTTTTCTGATACAGCTCAGCGGAGATTCCGCACACATCCGGCTTACGGTGAAGGATAACGGACACAGTGATTACGGTAAGGAAAATGAGAAGCAGAAGATCGAGAACGGGTTTGGCCTGAAGAAGATCATATCCTATGCGGAGAGATGCGGGGGACATGCGGAGTTCTCGAATGAAGACGGATTTCGGTCTGTGGTGGAGTTACCTCTGGAGGTAGGCAATGAGTAAGATATTTCTGGTAGATGATGAAACGATGCTTCTGGACAGCCTGGAGATCATCCTGTCGCTGAATGACCATGAGATCGTGGGCAAGGCCCATGACGGCGTGGAAGCTCTGGAGAAGCTGCCGGCTGCGGAGCCGGAGCTGGCCCTGGTGGATCTCAACATGAAGGGCATGGGCGGGATCGAACTGATCGGGGAGATGAAGAGACTTTATCCCTCCGTCAAGATCCTGGTGCTCACCACATTTTATGATGATCAGAATATCACGGCTGCCATCAGCCGCGGTGCGGAGGGTTATCTGCTGAAGGACAGCGGAAAGGATGCGATCCTTGGAGCAGTGGGCCAGATTCTGGGAGGCTCCACCGTATTGGATGCGAAGGTGATGCAGCGGCTGACGGCACTGGTAAGCGGGCAGGCTGTACTTCAAAACAAAGAGGGGACCGGAGACGGCATTGGAGAAGCCGCCCCCGGCGTAGGATTTCATGGAGAAGCTCATGGCACAAACGATTCGCGTTTCAATGGTGATATACGTGCGGTGGAGAATGCTGCAGATCCTCTGACCGAGAGGGAGAAGGAAATCTGTATGCTCATAGCGGAAGGTCTGACGAACCGTCAGATCGCTGACCGTCTGTATATCTCCGAGGGTACCGTGAAAAATTATATCTCAAGTATTTACGATAAAACCGGAATCCATGACCGGGTGAAGCTGACACTTGCACTGAAGGGTTGAAAGTTTTGCCACAATCTCAGGTATTCCCTGAGAGAAAGGAAGGTCGCTATGGGGATTTTGGCTTCATTTATGGTTCCGCATCCGCCGCTGATCGTACCGGATGTAGGACGCGGAGGAGAAGAGAAGGTAAGGGAGACCATTAACGCTTATGAAGCGGTGGCCCGGGAGATTGCAGAGCTTGCGCCCGAGACCATTATCATCACCAGCCCGCATACCACCATGTACCGGGACTATTTTCATATCTCTCCGGGAGTCGGTGCGGAAGGAAATTTCGGAGACTTTGGTGCGCCACGGGTTAAGTTCGATGAGGTGTATGACCATGAGCTGGTAAATCAGATCTCAGCAATGGCCTTCGAGGATGATTTCCCCGCGGGCTTTGAAGGCGAGCGGAAGAAGCTGCTGGATCACGGGACCATGGTGCCGCTCTATTTCATACGGAAATATTATAGTGAGGGAGATATCATCCGGATCGGTCTTTCGGGTCTGTCTCTGGCGGAGCATTATCAGCTGGGCATTTATATCAAGGAGGCGGTGGAAGCCCTGAACCGCAGGGCTGTCTTTGTGGCCAGCGGGGACCTTTCCCATAAGCTGCAGGATTACGGGCCTTACGGATTTGCGCCGGAGGGACCGGTGTATGATCAGCGCATCATGGATGTGGCAGGGCGTGCAGCCTTCGGGGAAATGCTGGATTTCGACGATGACTTCTGCGACCGGGCGGCGGAATGCGGCCACAGGTCCTTTGTGATCATGGCGGGAGCCCTGGACGGCGTGGCAGTGGATGCGCACGTTTTTTCTCACCAGGATGTGACCGGCGTAGGCTATGGCATCTGCTCCTTCTATCCGAAGGGAGCGGATCCGGACAGGTGTTTCCTGAAGCAGCGGCTGAAGGGCCTGGAGGAGGAACGGGCGAAGTCGGATGGTTACGTTCAGCTGGCCAGAGCGTCCATGGAGAGCTATATACGAAACAGGAAGAGGCTTCGCGTTCCGAAGGACATACCGGATGAGCTAAGGTCAGTCCTTCCCGAGGAAATGTTCCGAAAGCAGGCCGGCGCATTTGTATCGATCCATAAGCATGGTGAGCTTCGGGGATGTATCGGGACCATCGGCCCTACCACGGACTGTATCGCTGAGGAGATCGTAAATAACGCCATCAGTGCCTCTACCCGGGATCCGCGGTTCCCGGCCATCACGGAGGATGAGCTGAAGTGGCTGGAGGTAAATGTGGACATCCTCGGGGAACCGGAGGATATCGATTCCAAAGAGCAGCTGGACGTGAAGCGCTACGGTGTCATCGTGTCCTGCGGCGGACGCCGGGGACTGCTGCTTCCCGATCTGGAGGGTGTGGATGATGTGGATACCCAGGTATCCATCGCGCTCCGGAAGGGCGGCATCGATCCGGATGAAGACTATCAGATGCAGAGGTTCGAGGTGATACGGCATACGTAACCAGGAGAAGGGTAGCATGGCAAAATGCAATGTGTGTTTCAGACACTGTGAAATAAAGGAAGGCCAGACCGGTTTCTGCGGGGCCAGGGTCTGCATCGGGGGGAAGGTGGTTCCGGCGAACTACGGACGGCTTTCCGCCATCATGCTGGATCCCATTGAGAAGAAGCCTCTGTCCAGATTCTGCCCCGGAAGCATGGTGCTTTCTGTGGGAAGCTTCGGCTGCAATCTCCGCTGTCCCTTCTGTCAGAATTCGGATATATCCTGGAGCGAGGAATCTCTGGCCATGACGGGAAGGATTGCGAAGCAGGTGGTAAGGGCAGGCGGTTTTGAGGCCGGAGCGACGGAGGATCCCACGGACGAATCGGCTGCGGAGCTTCCGACCTACGTAACACCCCGGTGGCTTGCAGAGACTGCGGAGCGGTATAAGGCAGCAGGGAATATCGGCGTTGCATTTACCTATAATGAACCGCTGATCGGATATGAGTATGTGAGGGATACCGCGCGTCTTGTTCACGGGAGGGGCATGAAAAATGTCCTTGTTTCCAACGGGACGGCTGAGCTTTCCGTACTGGAGGAGCTCCTTCCGTACATTGACGCCATGAACATCGACCTGAAGGGTTTCACGGACAATTACTACAGTAAGCTGCTGGGCGGAGACCGGAAGATGGTGATGAACTTTATTGCTCTTGCCGTACAGTATGCACATGTGGAGCTGACGACCCTGATCGTTCCCGGGGAAAATGATTCGGAGGAAGAGATGAGGGAACTGACCGCATGGGTGGCAGGGCTGAAGGACCGTCAGGGGGCGGTGATCGGACCGAAGATCCCACTCCATATCTCCAGGTTCTTCCCACGGTTTCACATGACGGACCGGGGAGCCACCGAGGTAAGGAAGGTGTATCGTCTGGTTGATGTTGCGCGTGAGAAGCTGGAGTATGTGTATAGTGGGAATGTATGACATACGCGCGACGCGCGGATGCACTGTCGCCGCATGTGCGGACGTGAATAACTGTTATTCCGATAATAATGTGACCGTAGTCATATCCGTCACATGACAAAGATATGACTGCGGTCACTTTTTGTTTTGACCACCAGATGATACATTTAACTCACAACGAAAAACCACCCGGTCCGAAAGGGCACAGGGGTGAACAGAACAAACCACACGGAAAGGAAATGCCATGAAATCGGGTCTCTCCGCATCCAAATACATACGAAACAACAAGCGAACGTGCTTTGTGTTGATCATCGCACTGGGCCTGACATTTACGGCCATGTATCTTGTGCACTACCTGCTGATGGTCACGGGAGAAAGCTTCAAACCCATCTATCTGGAGCTTCCGAAGAAGGTGGTCTACGCAGATCTGACGCCGGAGACGCTGGGGGTCAGCGAGACGTATAGTTCAGAGGAGGCCAGAGATGAGCTGGTACGAAAGCTGAAATCCGCGGACGGGGTAAGAGATGCTTATTTCACGCAGATGCTGACTGCAAATTACAACGCGGTCCTGGGGATGACAGGATACAGATTCCCGTTGGTGGAAGCGGATATGATCCCGGAGTTCCTGGACCATATGGGAGCGAAGCTGGTGGAGGGCGAGATGCCCTCCGGAGAAGGAGAGATCCTCTGTGACAGTGTGATCCTTAAAAACAATAAACTGTCAGTCGGAGATTGGTTCATGGTCGATGCCTTCGGTAAGGTCTTCAAGGTGGTGGGTGTGATCGAATCCGACTGTATGGCCTGTATCGGAACGCCCAACGGATTCAACAACACCGGCTGGTACTTCACCGTCCTCACAGATGAAGAGCACTCGGATTTTAAAAAGCTTGCAGACTCCCTGGGCTATCAGCTTTCCGAACTGGACAAGGTCGATGACCGTGTTACCTCCGAGGAGTCGTATCGGACGGTTGTCGTAGACATGGTGAAGAATGTGAGCGATGTGATCCTGCTGGTGGTCATGATCTTCCTGGCGGTCTCCGTGCTGGTGGCATATATCTCCTTCATGCGTAACCGGGTAAATGAGTATTGTCTGTACGCATCCATCGGTTTCTCCAGAAGAGAGATCTATGGCATGATCATGCGGGAAATGGGCATCCTTTTCGGAGTTGGGATCCTTCTCGGCGGCGTATGTTCCATAGCCGGAATG